>CAYURS010000096.1:0-4340 GCA_964447165.1 uncultured Thiotrichales bacterium | reverse complement strand
TAGTATTGGATGCTTTGCAAGGGTCTCTTATTGTCAGCCGAGCAATGTCAAATAAAAACCATGTTAAGAAAACGATAGCTTCGCTAAAAACCGAGCTTGGTTTACAGAGTAGCGCTATATCAAAGTGAGTAGATAAGCTTGTCTACATGCCAGTATTATTCACAGACTCAGCCGTAAAAAACTATTCGTTATTTTCTCAATAAACTCAATAAACTTCATGAGCGGGGCTTGGCCTTGACAATACTAATAATCTTCATTTAGTATTAACTACCAACCGTTAGGTAGGCAACAGATAGGCTAGGAGAAACGAATGAAACTTTACGAATTTGAGGCATTTCCCAACCCGCGCCGCGTACGTATATTCTTGGCAGAAAAAGGTATTGAAGTGCCAAGAGAGCAAATCAATGTGTTAGAAGGCGAGCATAGAACAGATGCTTATAAAGCTAAAAATCCGAGTGCTACCGTTCCTTGTTTAGAGCTTGATGATGGCAGTTACATTAGTGGTTGTGTCGCGATTTCTCGTTATTTTGAAGCAGCGAATCCGACACCAGCATTAATGGGCGGCACACCTACTGAGCAGGCTACTGTATCCATGTGGCAGCGTCGAGTTGAAGAAGGCTTGATGGATGCATCGACAACATATTTTCACCATGCAACCCCGGGCCTAGGTGAGTTGGAGCTGTATCAGAACAAAGATTGGGGCATGAAGAATCGTGAGCGTACTATTGCTACCATGAAATGGTTAGATGAAGAGCTTGCTAATAAACCATTTATAGCCGGTAGTCATTTCTCTATCGCGGATATTACCGCGTTATGCGCGATTGATTTTGTTATGTTCGCTGAGATCACGACGCTGGATGATTATCCAAACCTCAAGCGTTGGTATGGTGAAGTTTCTGTACGCGATAGTGCTAAGGCGTAAGTGTAGCCAAACCTTCAGGCTCACGATATGAAGATTAACGCTGATTTGACAAAACGAGCTGTAGTGAACAGCAGGCTAGTGGATTGGGTCGTATCACCTCTGCCCGGTGTGGATCGTAAGATATTAGAGCGTGACGGTGATGAAGTTGCTCGCGTTACCTCAATCGTACGTTATGCACCAGGCAGTTCTTTTTCACCGCATGTGCATACAGGCGGCGAAGAATTTATCGTTCTTGAAGGTGTATTTTCTGATGAGATGGGTGATTTTAAAACCGGAACTTATGTCAGAAACCCAGTGGGTTCTAGTCATAAACCTTTTAGTGAGCCTGGCTGCCAAATATTTGTTAAGTTATGGCAGATGCATCCTGATGATCAAGAATATATCCGTATAGACATCAATCAGCGAGAAGGTTGGCAGGTAGATGGGCAAGAGGGTGAGTCGATATTGTTTTTACATCACACTGACTATGAAAAAGTGAGTGTCACTCAATGGTCTTCCGGTTTTGAGGCGAGTGAGCTGCGTAGCTATAGCGGTGGTGCAGAGTTTTTTGTGCTTTCTGGTAGTTTTTCCGATGAGAGTGGCTGTTATGAAAAAGGTGTTTGGTTACGTTTTCCGATAGGTGAAAGTCATACACCAAAGAGTGATGAAGGCTGCATGGTTTACATCAAGACTGATCATTTGATGCACGATTTACCAAAGCCTCCTAAATAGATTGGTTTACAACTTTTAATTCCTGGTTAAATAAGGATCAGTATGATTGATTTATATACAGCGGCGATACCTAATGGCATTAAGGTGTCTATAGCACTGGAAGAATTGTCCTTGCCCTATAAAGTTAATCATCTCAATTTCTCTGACAGAGATCAAAAAAACCGAAGTATTTAAAGATTAATTCTAATGGTCGTATCCCAGCTATTGTTGATTGGGATAATGATGACTTTGCCGTCTTTGAGTCAGGCGCAGTACTGCTTTATCTGGCAGAAAAAACAGGACGCTTGTTACCTAAAGACAGCAAGGCGCGGTCTCAGGTCATTCAATGGCTGATGTTTCAAATGGGTGGCATCGGTCCCATGCAAGGCCAGGCCAATGTGTTTTATCGTTATTTCCCAGAAAAAATTCCGGCGGCAATAAAACACGTCGCTTATATGAAGTGCTTGATAAACAACTTGAAGGCCGTGACTATATTTGTCATGAGCATTCTATTGCAGATATTGCGCACTGGAGTTGGGTTAGTTGGTATGAGTGGGCGGATATCAATGTTGATGGTTTAGGCAATCTTATGCGTTGGCACCAGACAATGTTATTGCGCCCAGCAGTGCAACGTGGAAGAAATATCCCTCCCTCGTTTGATGAGGGTACGCTAGTCAATGTCGCACAAAGCATGTTACAAAAATAATGATTTAATTGTTTGTCATTAAGTTATTGGTGGGCCCAGTAGGACTCGAACCTACGACAAAGGGATTATGAGTCCCCTGCTCTAACCAACTGAGCTATGGGCCCGTAAGCGGGGACTTAGCCCGCATACTTCACAAAGGGTTGGGAATTCAGAGCAAAGCTGGCTAAGCAGTTTGGCTGATCGTCCGAAAAAAGCATAGCTGTGGCTATGGTTTGAGGGGGATCGGGTAAAATGCGACGCCAGCTTTGCTCTGAAACCGAACAGGACAAACTGTCGCAGTAGATTAAGGCCTTTATTCAAACTTAATCTATTGATGTATAAGCTCAACATTATCCAGTATCGTCCGCCTTCGTGAAATATGCGGGTTAGGCAGCGTTATTTAAGAGCTGCCGCTTTGAGGGTTGTTATCGCTGTCGAGGAAGCTGCGTAGACGCTCAGAACGCGTGGGGTGACGTAATTTGCGTAGAGCTTTAGCTTCGATCTGACGAATACGTTCGCGTGTCACATCAAATTGCTTGCCTACTTCTTCTAGGGTGTGGTCGGTGTTCATGCCGATGCCAAAACGCATGCGCAGTACTTTTGCCTCGCGGGCAGTAAGACTTTCTAGCACGTTTTGAGTTTGTTCGCGCAAACCTTCAAACGTTGCTGCCTCGGGTGGCGACATCACATTACCGTCTTCAATAAAATCACCGAGGTGTGAGTCTTCATCATCACCAATCGGTGTTTCCATTGAGATGGGCTCTTTGGCAATCTTAAGCACTTTACGCACTTTGTCTTCAGGCATCTCCATGCATTCAGCCAGTTCTTCGGGTGTCGCTTCGCGACCCATCTTTTGTAGCATTTGACGCGAGATACGATTGAGCTTGTTGATGGTTTCAATCATGTGCACTGGAATGCGAATGGTGCGTGCTTGATCAGCAATCGAGCGTGTGATTGCTTGGCGAATCCACCAGGTTGCATAGGTTGAAAATTTATAACCACGGCGGTATTCAAATTTGTCGACGGCCTTCATAAGGCCGACATTGCCTTCCTGAATCAAATCAAGGAACTGTAGCCCGCGGTTAGTGTATTTTTTGGCGATAGAAATAACGAGACGTAGGTTGGCCTCAATCATTTCTTTTTTTGCACGGCGTGCCTTGGCGTCACCAATCGACATTTTCCGATTGATGTCTTTGATTTCATTGATGCTGAAATTCCATTTTTTTTCAAGCTCGACAAGTTGTGTTTGCTCGTTTTTAATGGCTTCTTTGCGCTCTTTCAGCGCGTCTGAATACTTGGCGCCAGAGGCAATTTCACGATCCAGCCATTCAAGATCAGTTTCATTATCGGGGAAGCTGGTAATAAACGCTTTACGTGGCATGCGTGCTTCGTTCATACAGAGGGTCATAATGTTGCGCTCATGCGTACGAATGATATTAACCACGTCACGTAGGGCGAGGATCAAGCGTTGAGATAGTTTTGGTATAAGCTTTAAACGCCTAAAGCAGTCATCAAGTTTCTCAATAGCGTTGACAGTGGTTTTGTGCTCCCTGCCATTTTTGCTGCGTGATTTTTGTACTTTATCAAACAGTTTACCTAATCTGGCAAAGTGTTCAGCAGCTTGCTCTGGGTCAGGGCCGGTATCTTTTACTTTTTCATCGTCATCTTTTTTGTCCTCGGCTGTGCGCGCCGCGGCGGGTTTTGGGATAGCTTCAGTATCTAGGTCCTCATCAGTAAGGAATTTGACGATAATATCTGTCAAACGTTTCTCTTCATTTTTGAAGAGCGCATAGTCATCCAACAGGGTTTGAATTGTCGGTGGAAAGGTTGCTAGCGCTGACATCATTTGTGACAAGCCAGCTTCAATACGCTTGGCAATACGAATCTCGCCTTGCCGTGTCAACAGCTCGACAGTACCCATTTCACGCATATACATACGCACAGGGTCGGTAGTGCGTCCAAAATCGCTACCGACAATGGCTAAGGCAGCAGCGGCTTCATCGACACTATCTTCATCAACAGCATCTTTTTTCATAATGAGGC
>CAYURS010000095.1:0-4358 GCA_964447165.1 uncultured Thiotrichales bacterium | reverse complement strand
AACTTTTGACAGCAGTTAGTCCAAAGCTTGAGCAAATGAAAAAAGAAGGCGAAGCAGGTCGCCGTAAAATTACACAATATACGCGACGTTTTACTCTTGCGTTGGCTACGTTTCAGGCGATTGGTATTTCCATTGCACTGGAAGGTATGAGTGCAGGTGGTGCGGCTGTAGTGATTGATCCAGGCCTGGCATTTCGTTTCACCGCGGTGATAACACTGGTGACTGGGACGATGTTCTTGATGTGGCTAGGTGAGCAAATGACGGAGCGCGGTATTGGTAACGGTATCTCGCTGATTATTTTTGCTGGTATTGTCGCTGGTTTGCCGTCTGCCATTGGTGGCACACTTGAGTTAGCACGTACGGGCGAGTTACACGGTGCGTTAGTGTTGATTATTATTGCATTGGCGCTGGCAGTTACCGCATTTGTTGTATTTGTCGAACGTGGTCAGCGGCGCATAACGGTTAACTACGCGAAGCGCCAGCAAGGGCGCAAAATGTATGCTGGGCAGACTAGCCATTTGCCACTGAAGCTGAACATGGCGGGCGTGATACCGCCAATTTTTGCGTCAAGTATTATCTTGTTCCCAGGCACTATTGGTACCTGGGTTGGACAGACCGAAGGCATGCGTTGGTTGGGCGATATTGCTGCGGCCTTGTCGCCGGGACAGCCGCTATATGTTGGTTTTTACGCGGCAGCGATTATGTTTTTCTGTTTCTTTTATACGGCTTTGACTGTTAAGCCAAAAGATATGGCAGATAACTTAAAGCGCTCAGGTGCTTTTATTGCTGGGATTCGCCCTGGTGATCAGACAGCAAAATATATTGATGGTGTGTTATCTCGCTTGACTTTGGCGGGGGCGATTTATATTACTGCGGTGTGTTTGTTGCCAGAGTTTTTGATTTTGTATTGGAATGTACCGTTTTACTTTGGCGGCACATCGTTGTTGATTATTGTCATAGTTGTGATGGATTTTATGAGTCAAGTTCAGGCTCATTTGATGTCACATCAATACGATGGTTTGATGAAAAAGGCAAACCTGAAAGGCCATGGTCGCCGCGGTATTTAGTTGCCTTAGGGCGGGATATATACACCGCAATGCACATGGGCGGCGTGAAGTTGGAGATAAAGAAATGAAAGTTCGAGCATCGGTTAAAAAAATGTGTCGACACTGCAAGACAGTACGACGTAAGGGCGTGTTGAGAGTGGTTTGTTCTAATCCTCGTCACAAGCAACGCCAAGGCTGATTGTGCTACCACCCGCATGGATTGACTGATTTTGGTTGATTGGTTATAATGTTCGGTTTCAATTTGTACGCTTACACCCTCAGCATTTTTAGGTTGCGGGGACAGGAGATAGTTTGTGGCACGTATCGTTGGGGTTAATGTCCCTGATCATAAGCACGCTGAGATTGCACTAACTGCAATCTATGGCGTTGGCCGTAGTCGAGCCAGAAAATTGTGTGATGCCAGTGGCGTTAACCCTGCGTCCAAGGTTAAAGAATTGACAGAAGCGCAGCTTGAATCGCTTCGTAGTGAAATTGGCAAGCTTCGCGTTGAAGGTGATCTTCGTCGTGAAATTTCCATGAATATCAAGCGCTTAATGGATTTAGGCTGTTATCGTGGCATTCGTCATCGCCGTGGTTTGCCGTTACGTGGGCAGCGCACAAAAACTAATGCACGTACTCGTAAGGGCCCTAGGCGCCCGATTCGTAGATAGCTTTTATAAATAATTTTGGAGTTGTCGGTTCATGGCAAAGGCACCACGTTCTACTAAAAAACGCATCAAACGCGATGTATCTGATGGCATGGCGCATATCTATGCGTCTTTCAACAATACCATCATCACCTTTACCGATCGCCAGGGTAATACTTTGGCGTGGGCAACTGCTGGTGGATCCGGCTTTCGTGGTTCGCGTAAGAGCACCCCATTTGCTGCGCAAGTTGCTGCTGAAAAGGCCTCTACGACGGTAAAAGAATACGGCATGAAAAATGTTGATGTGTATATCAAAGGGCCTGGGCCTGGCCGCGATTCGGCTCTTCGCGCAATTAACAGTGCTGGTTTTAACATCAATAGCATCAGTGATGTCACGCCTATTCCGCATAATGGCTGCCGGCCACCGAAAAAGCGTCGCGTTTAGGCGCCCGTGTATTTATTTTTAGGTATAAATTTAAGGAAGTTTTGAATGGCTCGTTATACCGGACCAACCTGTAAGTTAGCAAGGCGCGAAAAAACCGACTTGTTTTTGAAAAGTGGTATTAGATCGCTTGATTCTAAGTGTCGCGCTGATGTTATTCCTGGTCAGCATGGTGCTCGCCGTACTCGTTTGACGGATTACGCTTTACAATTGCGTGAGAAGCAGAAGGTTCGTCGTTTATACGGTGTGCTAGAAAAGCAGTTCCGTAATTATTATAAAAAAGCTGATAGGCAAAAGGGCGCTACTGGTGAAAATTTATTACGATTATTAGAGGGTCGTTTAGATAACGTCGTATATCGTATGGGTTTTGGCTCTACTCGTGCCGAATCACGTCAGCTAGTGTCGCATAAAACCATTCTCGTCAATGGCCGCTACGTTAATATTGCGTCTTACCAGGTGCAGCCTGAAGATGTAATCGCAGTAACGGAGAAAGGTAAAAGCCAACTTCGTATTAAATTTGCACTCGACTTGGCGACACAGCGCGGTGCGGTTGATTGGGTTGAAGTCAACTCTGACAAGATGGAAGGTGTGTTTAAGCGTATTCCTGATCGTGATGAATTGGCAATGGAGATTAACGAAAATCTCATTGTTGAGTTGTACTCTAAGTAAAGATTTTTTTGGGTAGAACGATTTTTTGAATTTTTTCCTGTATTGGAAGCGAGGATAGTCCATGTCCGGTCATGTAACGACTTTTTTAAAACCACGCATTGTGGATGTTCAAATTACTGGCGCGAATAGCGCAAAAGTAACTCTTGAGCCCTTAGAGCGCGGTTTTGGTCACACTTTGGGCAATGCTCTGCGCCGTATTTTATTGTCATCAATGCCTGGTGCCGCATTAACAGAAGTTGAAATTGACAATGTATTACATGAATACAGCACCATCGAAGGTGTGCAAGAAGATGTTATTGATATTTTGCTTAACTTAAAAGAAGTGACATTGCGTTTAGAAGATCGCGATGAAGCAGAGTTAACGTTGAAAAAGAGTGGCCCAGGCCCTGTTCTAGCTGGCGATATTGAAACCGTTAATGGTGTGGAAGTAGTCAATCCTGATCATGTCATTGCAAACCTCACAGCTTCCGGCGAGTTAAGTATGAGATTGAAGGTTGAAATGGGGCGTGGTTATCAGCCATCAACTAACCGTATTGATGCTGATGCGGATCGGCCTATTGGCGTTCTTCAATTGGATGCCTCGTATAGTCCGCTAAGTCGTGTTGCCTATACTGTTGAAAGTGCTCGTGTGGAACAGCGCACTGACCTTGATAAATTGATTTTAGAGCTTGAAACAAACGGTGCGATTGATCCTGAAGAAGCTATTCGTTGTGCTGCAACGATCTTAGAAGGTCAGTTGTCTGCTTTTGTTAATCTTCAGGGTAGTCAAGTTGAAGAGCCTGTATCAACTGAAAGTGAAATAGACCCTATTTTATTGCGTCCGGTTGATGACCTCGAATTGACAGTACGCTCTGCCAATTGTTTAAAAGCCGAGAATATTTACTTTATCGGTGATTTGATTCAGAAGACAGAAGTTGAGTTGTTGAAAACACCTAACCTAGGTAAGAAGTCTTTAACTGAAATTAAGGATGTATTAGCAACTAATGAATTATCGCTAGGTATGCGGCTTGAAAACTGGCCGCCAGCTCATTTGAGTGGTGAGATTCCAGCTAACTCTGATACTACTACTATTTAATAACGTTTTTATTTTAGGATAAGCACGATGCGACATCGCAAAATTGGCAGACAACTTAGCCGTAATACTAGCCATCGCAAGGCTACCTTGCAAAGTTTGACGAATGCTTTATTGCGTCATGAGATTATTCGTACCACTGTTCCTAAAGCGAAAGAACTTCGCCGTGTCGCAGAGCCGCTGATCACCCTTGGTGGTGAAGATAGTGTTCACAAGCGCCGTCTTGCGTTCAGTCGACTACGTGACAAAGAGGTGGTGAGCAAATTATTTAATGAGTTAGGCCCGCGTTATAAAGAACGCCCTGGGGGCTATTTGCGAATTCTTAAATGTGGTTTTCGTCCCGGGGATAATGCGCCGATGGCGATTGTCGAGCTAGTTGATAGGCCAATAGAAGCGAATAACGATGCCAGTGAAGATTAAAACCGGCGAAGATTAGAAAAAAGCGAGCCTTAGGCTCGCTTTTTTCGTTGTGGCCTAAGGTA
>CAYURS010000094.1:0-4475 GCA_964447165.1 uncultured Thiotrichales bacterium | reverse complement strand
AATTACGGATGGGTCAGCACATCTTGGCAGTGTCTTATCTTGAGCAGGCAGCGCGGCTTGATGATGACCCACTGACCTCAGCTTACCTTGGTGAAGCATTATGGCAGGCAGGCAACATGGATCGTGCGCGCATGACTTGGCATCAAGGTTTGGCTAACGCGCCTGATAACAAGCTACTCAATAGCTTAATTCAAGGGGATCGGTTGCCGTAAGGAATGCGAGCTTGGTCACCCACCTCATTGCTGAATGGGGTATGCTTATCAAGGCGTTTAAGGCGCTATACTAAATTGCAAACTTGAATTTTCTGGCCCAGAGCGCTTTGTCTCCAATAGCTATATTGACCCTTTAGTTGTTTATGCGAATAAGAAACAATCAATCGTTACCCGCCAAGGCTCGGTTTTGCCGGGGCGGCACATGGCAATCTTGCCTGTTTAGGCTCGTGGTAATAGCCGTATTTACCGGTTTGGCCTCATGCGTCAATACGAATAAGAGCGAACGATCAACCTCCACAGCTGCCACACAGAAAGCAACAACAGCACCATCACTTGATAAAGAGGATCTCTATGATTTTCTCGTTGCAGATCTTTCAACGCAAAGACAAAACCATGATGTTGCGGCGGCTAATTATCTTGATTTAGCACGGCGCACCGCGGATGCCTCATTAGCTGAATTAGCCGCACGTTCTGCTATGCAAAGTGGTGATAGCAAACAAGTGCTAACCGCATTGGAGTTGTGGCTTGATATCAAGCCTGATGATGAGCGTGCGCTGGTCTCAGTGACACGTTTTTATCTTAGCGAGCAGCGTATTGATGATGCCTATACAAGGCTTGAACAAATTCGTAATAGCCGTGAAAAAGAAGAAGGAAAAGGATTTTTATATGTTGCGCGTTTGCTTGCCGCAACGCGCCAACGTGAAGCTGCCACTGAGTTGATAGACAGGCTAACGGTTGCACATGACGGCGATATCGACGCTGCTTATGCCAAGAGTTATCTTGCCTTGCAGTTTGGTCAGTATGAACGTGCCAATAGCGAGCTGGAGCCAGTATTACAGCAACGCGGTGATCAGCAGCAAGTCATTTTGCAAAAGACCTTGATACTGCGCCGTATGCAAAAAAATGACGAGGCTACCGAGTTTTTAGCGGCAGCACTGGCAAAGCAGCCAAATAACTTTGATTTGCGTTCAACCTATGCCGGTCTATTGGTTGATACTGAGCGTTATGAGGATGCCTTAAATCAGTATCAGCGCTTGTCAGAACTGGCACCTGACAATGATGAAGTAGCTTTTGCCAGTGGTTTATTGTTATTACAGTTACAACAAATTGATGCCGCCCAAGTACAATTTGAGGCCTTGCATCAACGCGGGTCATCCAACCCAGGTGTGCCTTATAATCTGGCGCGTATTGCTGAAGTGCGAGAAAATATCGACGACGCCCTACGTCTTTATGCGCAGGTGACAGGCAGCCAACATTATACCGATGCACAGCTGCGTATCGCCGTACTGACAGCGTTGCAAGGTGATATTCCGGCAGCACGTGCACAGCTAGGTGTGTTGCGTACCAATATTCCGGCGATGGCAACACAAGTCAGTCTTACTGAGGGAGGTTTGTTACAGGACGCCAAGCTTTATGACGATGCCATTGCAGTTTACACCGAAGCGCTGACAACTCAGCCAGGCAATATACAGCTCTTGTATTCCCGTAGCCTGGCTTATGCGCAAGCAGATCGTTTCGAGTTGTTTGAGCAAGATGCACAAGCGATTCTTGCTCGCGAACCGAATAATACCGATGCGCTGAATGCTTTGGGCTACTATTTGGCAGATAGGACGACACGCTATGATGAGGCAGAAAAATATATTAAGCGCGCACTAGAGCTTGAAGGTGACAGTCATTTTATTCTCGACAGTTATGGTTGGTTGCAATTTCGTTTAGGCAATTATGACGAAGCCCTCCGCTATATTCGTCGTGCATTAGAGATTCAGTCTGACGCTGAAATTTCCGCGCACCTAGGTGAAATCCTTTGGGTGATGGACAAACGTGACGAAGCACGTCGCGTTTGGCGTGAGGCAGCAGAGCAAGACGCCGGAAACGAAGTGTTACAAGAAGTGATGCAGCGTTTTGGCCTATAGTTCCTAAAATCTACTTCTATTTGTGTTGAAATCGCATACTGATTTTTACTGCCGTATTGGCGCAGTTGTTTGGGCGGTGTGCTGGCTTGCTTCATGTGGCACTGTGCCTAAACCAGTTGCTGTTGATGGCTCTGATCATGTGCAAGCCTTATGGGGCGAGCATCAGAAGCAACTCATGCATTACCCGCAATGGAGCGTCAAAGGGCGAGCTGCACTGCGTAGCGAGAGTGGCAACTGGAGTGCCACGTTAACATGGCAGCAAGACAATGCCAGTTACCACGTTAGACTGGCTGGGCCATTCGGCCAGGGTGCTGTCACTATCGACGGTAATGATGGCAGTGTGAGTGTGCATATTGCCGGTCAGCAAGCCGTAGTGACCAACGATGCAGAGTCCTTGCTATCACAGCATTTAGGTTGGACGGTGCCAGTGTCTTCATTACCGTACTGGTTGCGTGGTTTACCAGCACCGGGCCAGGTTGACGCCATTGCATTGAATGAGTCAGGCGTGCTTGGCCAGCTCAAACAACAAGGTTGGCAGATTGACTACTCTGCCTATCGGCCATTACGCGGTGTTAAGCTGCCACGTAAAATTCAGATCAAAAATGATAGCTTACGTTTAAAGCTAGTGCTGGATCGTTGGCGTCTTGGTGAAAAACAATGAACACTAGCATGCCTCAATTAGATGGTTAAAGTGCACATAAAGGTGCTCTGAAATGACTGCCTGGCCAGCGCCCGCCAAACTCAATTTATTTTTGCATATTACCGGTCGCCGAGATGATGGCTATCATGTGTTGCAAACCGTTTTTCAGTTACTAGACTTTGGCGACCAGCTTGATTTTGACATTACTGATGATGGCGTGGTGACGCGAGTCAATGAGATTGATGGTGTGCCAGCTGATGAAGATTTGGTGGTACGTGCTGCGTGTTTGTTGCAGTCGCATACACAATGTCAGCAAGGGGTGCGTATTCATCTGGACAAGCGATTACCCTTGGGCGGTGGCCTCGGTGGCGGCAGTTCTGACGCTGCGACAACCTTGGTGGCCTTGAATCAGCTCTGGCACACAGAGCTGAGTGAGCAGCAATTATTGCAATTAGCGCTTAAACTGGGCGCTGATGTACCGGTATTTGTTTACGGACGATCAGCTTGGGCTGAGGGTATTGGCGAGCAATTAGAGCCAATTGACTTGCTTGAACGCTTGGGCGAATGCCATTATTTGGTCATTACGCCATCGTGCCACATTAATACCAAAGAAATATTTTCACTGTCTGAATTGACAAGGAATTGTCCTCCCATCACAATGGCGGGATTTTTCCGCGGTATTGGCGTTAATGTCTTTGAATCAGTGGTTGCACGTCACTACCCTGCAGTTCTCGAAGTCTTAGCCTGGTTGTCCGATTATGGTAAGCCGCGGATGACGGGAACTGGAGCATCGGTTTTTGCCAGTTTTAAAAATGAAGCCGAAGCGCAGCAAACCTTGGCCAAAATGCCGAGTAAGTGGCGTGGCTTTGTTGCAAAAGGGCTAGATGTATCACCGTTGCGGAGCCTGTCGGACTTAGGTGATCGTAGCGAGGGAAAGCCATTTTGAGTCTATTTTTTTGATCGTTTGAGGCGAATATTGAGCATATTTACCAACAGTAGGCGCTCTTAGGCGACGAAAAGGATCGGAAAAAAGAGCCAAAATGGTTTTTTCGCAGTAGATTCATCCTAAGTCCGACAGGCTCCTAGCGCGAAGTCGTGTGCCAATGTCGATTTAGAAGTTGTTTTAGAGCAGAGGATGGGGTGTAGCCAAGCGGTAAGGCATCGGGTTTTGATCCCGTGATCCCAGGTTCGAACCCTGGCACCCCAGCCAATATTTTTTTGGCCGATGATTACCCCTGTGATCTAGTGAACTACAGGGGCGTTAAGGTCAACGCATAGTTAAAGGTGCGACGTGGGTTTTTGCGATGTTTATTGATAAGAGCATGATGGTGTTTTCAGGTAATGCCAATCGGCCGCTGGCCAAAGAGATTGCGCGTCACCTGAATATCCCTTTGGGTAAAGCCTTTGTCAGCAGTTTTAGCGATGGTGAAATGCAAATTGAGTTAGCTGAGCATGTGCGTGGACGTGATGTGTTTGTTATTCAGCCGACCTGTCAGCCGGCTAACGACAATATTATGGAATTGTTGTTGATGGTCGACGCATTGAAGCGTTCGGCAGCAAGTCGTATCACGGCAGTGATGCCGTATTTTGGTTATTCGCGTCAGGATCGCCGTCCACGTTCTGCACGCGTGCCGATTAGTGCCAAGGTGGTGGCCGATATGATTGCCAGTGTCGGTACTGATCGTGTGTTGACGATTGATTTGCACTCGG
>CAYURS010000093.1:0-4477 GCA_964447165.1 uncultured Thiotrichales bacterium | reverse complement strand
CATTACCTTTACCTTTACCCATACGCACCTCTAAAGGTTTCTTGGTAATTGGCTTATCTGGAAAAATACGGATCCAGATTTTACCACCACGCTTAATATAGCGCGTCATGGCGCGGCGAGCTGCTTCAATTTGGCGCGCAGTAATACGGCCACGCCCTGTCGATTTAAGGCCAAATTCACCAAAGCTTACGGTGTTTCCAACCGTCGCTAAGCCACGGTTCCTACCTTTAAACTGTTTTCTAAATTTTGTACGTTTAGGTTGTAACATTTATCAATTTCCAAAAAATTCGGGCTGCCCGCTATTTCTTTGCGGCCACCGGGTTCGCGTCTGCTTCTTGCGACTCACTGGCAAATATCTCGCCTTTGAAGATCCAAACCTTGACGCCAATAATGCCGTAAGTGGTGAGAGCTTCTGCAAAACCATAATCAATATCAGCACGTAACGTATGCAAAGGCACGCGGCCTTCGTGATAACGCTCACTACGAGCAATTTCCGCACCGTTTAAGCGACCGCCTACCCTAATTTTGATACCCTGCGCGCCAAGGCGCATCGTGTTTTGCACTGCACGCTTCATGGCTCGGCGAAACATAATGCGGCGTTCAATCTGCTGAGCAACACTTTCCGCCACCAATTGCGCATCCAGCTCTGGCTTACGAATCTCTTCAATATTAATATGGACAGGCACACCCATCATCGCACCAACTTCTCTACGTAAAACTTCTACGTCTTCACCTTTTTTGCCAATCACTATCCCGGGTCTAGCCGTATGTATTGTGATACGAGCATTTTTAGCTGGACGCTCAATCTGGATACGACTCACTGATGCTTGCGATAACTTTTTCTTGAGAAACTCACGCACCTTAAGATCAGCGTACAAATTATCCGCATAGTCACTTGAATTAGCATACCACTTAGACGTCCAATCTTTGACGATACCAAGCCGTATTCCAATAGGATGAACCTTTTGACCCATAATTTGCTCTCTTTAACTTTAGTCGACAACAGCCACAGTAATATGGCTGTTACGTTTCAATATTTGATTTCCACGACCCTTTGCACGAGCGCGAAACCGTTTGAATGTGGCTGCTTCATCAACGTAAATTGTTTCAACTTTAAGATCGTCGATATCAGCACCGTCATTATGTTCTGCATTAGCAATGGCAGACTCAAGCACTTTCTTAATAATCCCTGCGCCTTTCTTCGAGCTAAGAGTGAGAACTTGTAGCGCACGGTCAACTGGCAAACCACGAATCTGGTCTGCAACCAGCCTTGCTTTTTGAGCCGAGATGCGACTATGACGCAAACGTGCAAGTGTTTTCATTGTATATCGAGCTCCGTTATTTCGCTTTCTTATCGCCAGCATGGCCACGATAAGTACGCGTTGCCGAGAACTCACCCAGCTTATGACCAACCATGTTTTCAGAAATCAATACGGGCACATGTTGGCGTCCGTTATGAATCGCAATCGTTAAGCCCACCATGGTAGGGGTAACCATTGAACGACGAGACCAGGTTTTAATCGGGCGACGATTATTACTAGCCACCGCCTCATCCACCTTTTTTCTAAGGTGAAGATCGATGAAAGGCCCTTTCTTGATTGAACGTGGCACGTTATATCCTCTTTAATATACTTAGCTATTTATGATTACGACGACGCACGATGAGAGCATCTGTACGCTTGTTTTTACGGGTCTTGTAACCTTTTGTTGGCACACCCCACGGCGTAACAGGATGACGGCCACCAGAAGTACGGCCCTCACCACCACCATGCGGATGGTCAACCGGATTCATCACCACACCACGAACTGTCGGGCGAATACCGCGCCAGCGAGTAGCGCCAGCCTTACCTAATGAACGTAGGCCATGCTCTGAATTACACACTTCACCGATAGTCGCACGACACTCAACATGAATTTTACGCATTTCACCAGAGCGAAGACGAATTACACCATACTCGCCTTCACGCGCGACTAACTGCGCCGAGGTCCCCGCGCTACGCGCGATCTGACCACCTTTACCTGGCTTCATCTCAATATTGTGAATCTGGCTACCAACAACGATGTTACGAATAGGCATGCAGTTACCGACCTTCATCGGCACACTAACACCTGAGACAAGCTCATCACCTGCGTTAACACCTTTTGGTGCTAAGATATAACGACGCTCACCATCTTTATACAAAAGCAAAGCGATATGTGCACTGCGGTTAGGGTCGTACTCAAGACGCTCAACCTTGGCGATGATATCATCTTTATTACGCTTAAAATCGATAATACGATAATGCTGTTTATGACCACCACCGTGATGTCGCACGGTAATACGGCCCTGATTATTACGACCGCCATGCTTTGACTTCTTCTCTAGAAGAGGAGCATGTGGTGCACCTTTATGCAGGTTTGCACCCACCACCTTAACGACAAAACGTCGTCCCGGTGAGGTCGGTTTGGTTTTTACTATAGCCATGATGTTATGCCTTAGCCTATTTTATTTTCTGGGCTTATTTGCCGGGCTGTTTACTTATTGAGCACTAAGAAAGTCAATATCATGACCTTCAATCAATGAGACGTAAGCTTTTTTCCAGTCAGAGCGGCGACCAGCAATCTGACGGAACTTCCTGGTTTTACCTTTAACATTGGAAACCTGAACGGCCTTCACTTTTACGTCGAACATAAGCTCAACGGCTTTAGCCACTTCAGATTTAGTTGCATCAGAGACAACACGAAAAATAACCTGGCCATTTTCCTTGATGAGTGCAGCCTTCTCCGTCACATGGGGGCGCAACAATACCTGCATTAAACGTGCTTTATTCATTGCAAACGCTCCTCTAATCTCTTAAGTGCTGGCACTGTTATGACAACATGCGCGAAACGAATCAGGCTTACCGGGTCAACTTCCTCAACATCACTAACATCAACTTTGTGCAAATTACGCGCAGCGAGATAAAGATTAACATCACCTGTGTCGACAATAATCATCGCATTATCAACACCCAAACCATTTAGCTTTACTAACAACTCTTTAGTCTTTGCTGCTGAAATTGAAAAATCTTCCACCACCATCAAGCGATCTTGGCGCACCAGCTCAGACAACATAGAGCTAATAGCGCCACGATACATTTTACGATTCACTTTTTTAGAATAATCACGTGGGCGCGCGGCAAACGTAACACCACCCGAGCGCCAAATTGGGCTACGGCTAGTACCGGCACGCGCACGGCCAGTACCTTTTTGGCGCCAAGGCTTGGCGCCACCACCACGTACATCACTGCGTGTTTTTTGTTGGTGGGTGCCAGCACGAGCACCCGCCTGATAAGCAGTAACAACTTGATGAACCAGTGCCTCATTATAAGCGCGACCGAAGGTCTCATCAGAAACCGAAATGGTCCCCTCACTCTTACCGCTAGCTGATCGTAAACTAATATCCATTGTAATACTTAACTCTTAATTACGCGCTTTAATTGCTGGGGTCACAATAACATTGCTACCCGCCGCACCCGGCACGGCACCTTTAACTAAAATCAGCTTACGTTCGCTATCGACACGCACTACTTGCAAATTCTGCGTAGTACGGCGAACACTACCCATATGGCCAGCCATTTTCTTGCCTTTAAAAACACGGCCAGGAGTTTGATTCTGGCCAATAGAGCCTGGCGTACGATGGTTTAAGGAGTTACCGTGAGTCGCGTCTTTCATTGCAAAATGATGACGCTTAACAACACCAGCAAAACCTTTACCTATACTAGTTCCCGCCACATCAACGACATCACCGTCAGAGAACATATCAACACCAAAGGCCTGACCAATCGTGACATCGTCACCTTCGCCGTCATTTAAACGGAATTCCCAAGTGCCACGGCCAGCCGCAACATTAGCCTTAGCAAAATGACCTGCCATCGGCTTGGTAACACGGGATGCACGACGTGTTCCCGTCGTCACCTGAAGCGCTCTGTAGCCATCGCTATCAATACTCTTAACCTGAGTAACAAGGTTAGGCGCCACCTCAATCACAGTAACAGGAATAGACTCACCCGCATCGGTAAAGATACGCGTCATACCTGCTTTACGTCCAACCAAACCCATTGTCATATCACAACCTCAGCATTCACGATCAATTCAGCTTAATCTGAACATCAACGCCAGCAGCAAGATCCAACTTCATCAACGCATCAACCGTCTTATCTGTCGGATCGACAATATCCATCAAACGCTTGTGTGTGCGAATTTCATATTGATCACGCGCGTCTTTATTAACGTGCGGCGAAATCAAAATGGTGAAACGCTCTTTCTTAGTAGGCAAAGGGATCGGACCTTTGACTTGCGCACCAGTACGCTTAGCAGTGTCTGCAATTTCACGAGCCGATTGATCAATCAAACGATGATCAAATGCCTTAAGACGAATTCGTATACGTTGACCTTCCATAGCGATTACTCGACCACCTTAGTGACAACACCCGCACCAACAGTACGACCACCTTCA
>CAYURS010000092.1:0-4544 GCA_964447165.1 uncultured Thiotrichales bacterium | reverse complement strand
TTAAACCTGTTAAATAGGCGTTTTATTATAGAGACAGTGAACACCGAGTGAAAGAGATATTTAAAAAATGTCCGATGAATAATTCTAACCTTACTCACAATACAGGCTAATGATTGACTTTTAAGTACAAATTTCACCAACACTGCATAACATCATCAAGAGGGAAATCCATGCCTACATTTTCCCATATAGCGTGTACGCGCTTTATCACCGGCTCTGCTTTTATCATCCATTCTGGATGCCGGTCTCGTTTATCGAATACCTTGAATTCTTCCGGCTGAGGATCACGGTCGCCAAATCGGTAATAATAATCACGTGCGGTGTCCATCAGGGTTTCTTTGATATACGGTACGATACGGATGTGACGGTTAGCACTCAGACCGGTACTGGCGATGTAATTGTGATATTGCTCCCAATAGCGTAAATAGGCATCGAAATAATCCATCTGCATGACTTCTTCTTCCTTGAGACCGGTATAGACCAGGTCACGAACCACCCATTGTTCGATGTTGCCACGTACCGCATGTTTGCCATTTTCAGGAAAACCACCGGATTTTTCATAGGTTGAAATACAGGCCGCCACCGGATGACGAATGGTTACAATGTGTTCAACAGACTCGCCCAGTATCTGATGAAAAAAACCGCCGGCGTAGGAGCCTTTGGTGAGTTTTTTAGGCACGATGATTTTACCGGTATGCGGCCTTCGCTCGCCAAAATAAATTTCGACCATAGTGAGAAATTCCGCCATTGTTTGCAGACTACTGATCCAGCTATTAACGCCTTGTTCGAATCGAAACGGCCCGGCTTCTGGGAAACCGTCATGGGCAATGACATTAGGTACTTTCTCAGAGTCAAAACCAAGTGCACGGTAGATTTCTTTGGTCAGATAAGAACCCCCATTACGCGGCGCACCAATGATATTAATAAAGTGAAATTTAAGCTGGATGTCTTTTATCTTATTTTTGTCACCGGTTAACAGTGCTATAAAAAGTTCGTAAGAACGTGCGATATATTTTTGACCATTGGCATTTGTTATTATTTTCTGTGCGCCGACTGTTGCTCGCTCTATCATCTGTTGCTGATCAGTTGATAGTTGTTCGCTGAGTTGGTCGCCCCATTGCGCTTTGTCAAACTCACGGTTTTCAATTATGTGTACCAGAAAATCAACAAACACCGGCGAGACCGGAAATTCCTTATCACTCAATTTAATTTCAACACCCATACATCACACTCTTGTTTTTATTGTTTAATGACTTGTTTTAGCGGCTTTGTATTTCCCTGATTTTTTGTCCAGTAATCTGGCAAAGTTTTCTAATGAAATCAGGTGTGCATAGATGCGAGCAAGTTCACCAGACTGCATCAATGCTTGCACCGTTTTAGCCGGTAGTTTATTTAGTTTATTCTCGTTAACTCTAAACATGCCGCTTAGCCGCATCAAGTCGCCCTGATTAGGATGAATCTGTGCATCAAATGCCTCTAACAAATCTAATTCATCAAGTTTTTGAGTGAATGACAAGGTTGTTTTTTCAGCAGAAATATAATCAGAGACCAGCGTTTCAACCGTTTGCCATTCTGCCGTAGCAACACCATTGGCAATAAACAAGCTGGGCGCATCCTTGCTCAATGCAGCTTTATCAACAAATACTGGTTTACGCAATGCCGCGTTATTCACTTGCAGTTCTTCGATGCTAATGGCTTCTGTAATAAAGGGATATCGTCGAATATAAGCAGGGCAATATACCGCTTGCTGCCAGTTGTCTTGTTCATCAATAAACAAGTTTTCCGTGGCATTTAATCCAAGCACAGCGCACGGTGTGAAAGTGTCGTTATTATGTTTTACAAAAGCGATAGGAAAATGTGGTAAGGCATGAAAAAATTCGACGATATTTAATTG
The DNA here is from genome assembly GCA_964447165.1 of uncultured Thiotrichales bacterium. Classification (GTDB taxonomy): domain Bacteria; phylum Pseudomonadota; class Gammaproteobacteria. The sequence goes on along the minus strand of CAYURS010000092.1, from coordinate 2,650 downwards.
AACCACATTCTGAGCCGCAGAAAACTGCTGGCGTTTCTGTTTACTGATGCCCAAACCCCTTAAACTATCGCGGTCTACAACCACAGGCTGCTCATATCCACCGGCGACGATGACAGCCGAACCTTTTTCATCTTCAGACATTTTGTTTTGTTTGCTTATTCTTTACAGTCAGGGTCAGCAGAAGGGATTGGGCTTTGGTCAAATACATCGGGTATGCCATCGAGCAAAATGGCGGGGGCATCGCTGTTCGCAACAAAGGCATACTGACCTTGTTTGAAATGGTAAGTGCCTGCGTTAGTCGTAATAAAGCTTTCATCGGCATGCATTTGTAAATACAGACCACGTGCTGGTACCGGATCGATATCAAAACAATCTCCGTTACAAATGCGTACGCTGAAGTCCGTCCCGCGAATACCAATGGTGGCAACGGCGGTACGGTACTGGTATTTTTTCTTGTCTTTAATTAAGCCGGTAACAGCGCGGAAACCGCCTTTTAGTAGGGAGAAAAAGCTTCTATTGTTTGCTGGTTTTTTCCTGTTAAATTTAAACTCATCAATCACTAAACGTGAGTCAGGTCTAACCATAATATAACTGCTGTCTTGCATTTTCATACGGACATAACTGCGTGCACTGGTAGAAACAATATCGCTAGCGGCCAGTTTTGTGCCTTTTTTAATCTGCCGAATTTCACCTTGTTGCGTGGTTACTGTCGCTCTGCCGGTGATACGTAATACATTACCCGCATTATCGTTTGCCGCTTGAGCCACCGGTAAATATAAAAACACGCTAAAGATTAAAGCGAGCATTGTTGCGTTAAGAAGCACAGATGGCAAGCTTAACGGCTGCTTATGAGTGAATCCAGATTGCACGATTAACCCGCCTCGCACATTTTGATTGCTTCATCATCATCTTCAATTAAATCTTTTTTCTTTTTTCTACCTTTTAATAAATCATCAACCAAGTCTAAATCAACTTCGACTTCAGTTAGTACTGGAATAACAAATTCATTATCGATACTGCCAATTATCAGTTCGGCGACAATACCGGTTGAAATAATATTTGAGATCGAATCCACTTTAGCGGCAGTCACTGCCACCATGTTTTTCGCCACAATATCAACATCTGCAATAACAATATCACCGGTATGCAAGGCATCGCCAATGATAATGGTGGTACCCGGTAAGAAAGCAAAATGATCGAGGTTGTTAAAATTAACGGTTTGACCGCCGCTGTCATCAGCACCCGTTTCCACACCAATACTGGCAGTTTTGGTAAATGCTGAGTACTGAACCACCACATCGCTGGCATTTGGCAAGGTTAAGCCACCAATATTTATCGTGTCGGCTTCCAGCCATAAATATGGGATGTCACCATCCATTGTCAATGAACCCGTACTACCATCTGTTAGTGTCAACGTACCACCGGCGCTAAACTTTGCATTGGGGTTGGCTGTTGAAGGTGCCGGTATGCCCTGACCGGCTAAAAATGCCAGAGTAATAGCATCGCCCAAGACGCCATCGACAGTGCCATTACCCACTGAAACGTTACTGGTCAACAAATCAATGTTATTGCCTGCTGCCATGTACAAACCGTTGCCGGATATATCAGCCCTATCACCTGTAATATCACTGCTGGCTACCACGGAAAGCGCCGAGCTGGCGGCTAAGTTGGCTTTTGCAGTGGCAACGACACTACCGGTACCCGACGTAGTCTCATTGCCAGCAGTGAGATTCACATTACCGGCAGTTATGGTTAAATTACCACCGGCGATAACATCTGCATTCGCCTCAGCCGTGGCATTGCCTAGCGCAGATGCGCTAGCATCTGCATTACCGCCATTAACACTGAAGCTGTCGATGATGTTCAAGCTCATGTCGCCACCAGACTCTAATTTTGCATTCGCCGTGAGCTGTTGATTGCTACCAGTGCCCGCATTTGAAATTGCAGTGCCGCCGTTCACTCTCAAATTCTGTGCGCTAATTGAAATATTTTCGCTGGCAGTCACTGCAGCATTAACCGATACCGCTAGGCTACCCGCACCCGGCGACAAAGAACCCGCAGAAATAGTCATGTCACCTGTTAGTACAACATCGATGTTGCTCGCCCTTACATTTACGCTGGCACTGGTTCCTGTACCCCCTGGTACTGTGGTATCTTTCACCTCTAAATTATTGCCTGTGATTGACAATACTCCCTGCGTTTCCACCGTTAGCGGTGCCGCAGACGAACCCAGAATACTGATACTACCGGTACCCGCCTGCCCTGAAAGTACCAAGCTATTATTGGCAAGGTGTATATTCCGGTCGATTATAAGATTTCTACCTGCGAGCATTAAGTCATGGTTAACGGGCACTGCACCGCTGCCGAAATCAATATTTAAATCCAGTGTATTCCCCGCCGCTAATGCAACACTGTTACCCGCATTGTATCGCCCATTGACATGGTAGTTGTTACCCGCCACCACTGCCAGATTGACGCCCGCATCCCAGAAAGTACTGGCATCTTCGACAACATCTCTCGCAACGGTAACGGTAATATTATTGGCTGCGCTGATGGTTGAATTGCTGGCATTTAGGTTACCGTCAGCATTGATGATAATATCACCCTCGGTAGAAACTTCTAGTGGGCTAAAAAACTGCCCTATAATGTT
>CAYURS010000091.1:0-4548 GCA_964447165.1 uncultured Thiotrichales bacterium | reverse complement strand
CAAGGCACGCCTGAACAGCTTTTCGACTCAGCGCACTCTCGAAGTGGCTGACAACACATACCAATATCAATCGTTGCCAGCCTTAGTTGAAGCAGGTTTTGACAATGTCAGCCACCTGCCCTACTCCATTAAAATCTTGCTTGAAAACCTGCTGCGCAACGAAGATGGCGTAGTGGTCACACAAGATCATATTAAGACCCTCGCTAACTGGAAAGCCGATAGCAATACCAGTAGCGAAATCTTTTTTATGCCAGCTCGTGTGCTGCTGCAAGATTTCACCGGTGTCCCTGCCGTGGCTGATCTCGCTGCCATGCGCAACGCTGTTCAGCGCTTAGGCGGCGATCCTGCTGTCATTAACCCCTTCACACCTGCTGATTTAGTCATCGATCACTCGGTGCAAGTTGACCACTTCGGTAGCTCACACGCCTTTGCCGCCAATGCCGAGGTTGAATTTAGCCGCAATATCGAGCGTTACAAATTCTTACGCTGGGGCCAGAATGCGTTCAACGATTTTCGTGTCGTGCCACCTGATAGCGGCATTGTTCACCAGGTCAATCTGGAATATCTCGCCCATGTTGTGATGACGCGTCAAGACGGCAATGATGAGTGGATCTATCCTGATACTTTGGTCGGTACCGATTCACACAGCACCATGATTAATGGTCTGGGCATATTAGGCTGGGGTGTTGGTGGCATTGAAGCCGAGGCAGCACTACTCGGCCAACCAAGCTCTCTGCTCATACCGAAGGTGGTGGGCATACGTCTACTGGGGGCCGCTGCTGCGGGGACGACAGCAACGGATATCGTACTGGCCATCACGCAACGTTTGCGTAACCACGGTGTCGTTGGAAAATTTGTTGAATTTTATGGTCCAGGCCTATCGTCATTGAGCCTGGCCGACCGTGCAACCATTGCCAATATGGCACCAGAGTACGGCGCTACCTGCGGCCTGTTTCCGGTCGATGAAAAAACCATTGACTATATGCGTTTGACCGGTCGCGACGAAGCCCAGATCGAACGTACAGTAGCCTACTTTAAGGCACAGCAATTTTGGTATAGCGCTGAAGACGAAACACCACAATATTCTGAGCAATTAGACTTTGACCTGACCAACGTTGAACCCGCATTAGCTGGGCCGACACGCCCACAAGACCGTGTACCACTGAGCCAAGTGCGCAAATCATTTCGCCATGCGCTAATCGAACATCTCGGCGAAGAGGCCGGAGTCGAACAATCAGCCATTACTTCATGGTTAGACGAGGGTGGCCAACCTATGCTGGTCGCACCTGAGCTTGCGCATACACACCCCGATGATGATATGGATGTATTCGGTTTAAGTGTCCCAGTCAGGCAGCCAGATGGCATGTCTTATAATATGTGCCACGGCTCAGTCGTCATCGCTGCGATCACTAGTTGCACCAACACATCAAACCCCTCGGTCATGTTAGCTGCCGGCTTGATCGCTCGCAACGCCGTGCGCTTGGGTCTCCGCACCAAACCTTGGGTAAAAACCAGTCTCGCGCCGGGCTCAAAAGTGGTGACCGATTATTTGAACGAAGCCAATGTCATGCCCTACCTTGAGGCTCTCGGTTTTCATTTGGTCGGCTACGGTTGCACCACGTGTATCGGCAATAGTGGCCCCCTCGCACCGCACATTAGTGAAGCAATTCAGCAAGGCGACCTTGCTGCTGCTGCTGTGCTATCCGGTAACCGTAATTTTGAAGGCCGTGTTAATGCGTTAGTACGTGCTAACTATCTAGCGTCACCACCGCTGGTCGTGGCGTATGCGTTGGCAGGTAATGTCAATATCGATTTGACCTCAGACCCGCTCGGTGCAGACCCGAGCGGTAAATTAATTTATTTAAAAGATATTTGGCCAGACAAAGAAGAAATTGAAGAATTGATTCGTACTGCGGTAACCACTGAACAGTTTAAGACAAACTATAAAAGTATCTTTGAAGGTAGCGAGCATTGGGCAAAACTCGATAGCTCTAGCAGTGAATTATTCGATTGGGATAAAAATAGCACCTATATCAAAGAACCACCGTTCTTTTCTGATATGGAGGTAACACCTGCACCACTTAAAGATATTACCGATGCACACATTCTTGTTCACGTCGGCGATTCGGTTACTACTGACCATATTTCGCCGGCAGGATCCATTGCCGTTGACAGCCCTGCCGGGCGCTATCTCATTAACCAGGGCGTCAAAGTGGAAGACTTTAACTCCTATGGTGCACGCCGTGGCAACCATGAAGTGATGATACGCGGCACCTTTGCCAATATTCGTCTGCGCAATAAATTAGTGCCTGGCGTCGAAGGTGGCGAAACGCTTTTCATCCCGGACAATAAACAAATTTCGATCTTTGATGCGGCGCGTAAGTATCAAAAGCTCGGTATAGCTACCATCGTTATTGCTGGCAAAGAATACGGCACTGGCTCATCGCGTGATTGGGCTGCAAAAGGGCCAAAATTACTTGGCATACGCGCGGTGATTGCTGAAAGTTATGAACGTATTCATCGCTCTAATCTCGTCGGTATGGGTATCTTGCCTTTACAGTTTAATAATGGCGAAAATACTGAGACGCTTGGCCTGAAAACTGATGACCGCTTCTCTATCAGCGGCATTGCGACACTAGACCATGGTGATAAGGTTAAAATTAGCGTCACCTCCAGTGATGGTAGCCAGCATGAATTCCATGCTGTAGCCCGTATTGATACCGCCAATGAGGTCGAATATTTCCGCCATGGTGGCATTCTGCCGTATGTATTACGTGAAGCTTTGCAATAGGGGCAACCAATTAATTAAAAGTGCCCTACAAATAAACACGGCACTGCCGATATAACGTTTATCGGCAGTGCAATACCGCCTGTATGACAAAAGCACTGAACTAGGCACGATACATGCTAGGATGTATTTATGAAGTTGGAGATTGGAAGGAGTCAAAAATATGTCGTCAGAACATCGCCAATACCCTCGTGAACATATCATGCTAGATACCATTTATTTTACCGAAGACGCGGCGCATAATCGTATGCATTTTTGCGGCACTGTGACCAATCTAAGCCACGGTGGCGTTGGCATGGATGTGGTCGCGCCACATCAACTGAACGATACGGTATGGCTAGAAGGGGTTAGCGCGTCTAACGAGCCAACTGCTGCTATCGTACGCTGGATCGAAGAACATAAAGACAACTATCACATCGGGTTAGAGTTCACACCCCGACGCCCGAACCGCGAGCCCATCGATCAAGTCTAATTAGGCAAAGCACCTACAAACCAAACTAATCAGGCCGTCGATGCACGCTGGCTGACACGAGTAAACGTTACGCCATCGTCCACTAAATCGGCAGCAATCACATCACCCGACCCAAACTTCCCTGACAGAATGTCCTGCGCCAGTGGGTTTTCAATCATCTGCTGTATCGCACGTCGTAATGGTCGCGCGCCGTAGACAACATCAAAGCCTGCTGCGCCAACTTTATCTAATAAAGCTGCAGAAAAGCGAATTTCCATATCACGCTCATGCAATCTCTGGCTCAAGCCTTTGAGCTGTATAGTGGTAATCGCATGAATATGCGCTTGACCCAACGGATGAAATACCACCGTATCGTCAATACGATTAATAAACTCGGGCCTAAAATGTTGACTGACAACAGCCATCACCGCCGCTTTCATCTCATCGTAATTATCTTCGCCAGCGAGCTCTTGAATTTGTTCCGAACCCAAGTTCGACGTCATAATAATAACGGTATTACGAAAATCGACGGTACGACCGTGACCATCGGTTAAACGCCCATCATCGAGCACTTGTAATAAGATATTAAAAACATCTGGATGCGCCTTTTCGACCTCATCAAGCAGCACAACACTATAAGGCCGACGCCGCACTGCCTCCGTGAGATAACCGCCTTCCTCGTAGCCGACATAGCCTGGCGGTGCCCCAACCAAACGCGCTACCGCATGTTTTTCCATAAACTCAGACATATCGATACGTACCATGGCATCTTCGCTATCAAACATGAACTGCGCCAACGCCTTGGTCAACTCCGTTTTACCAACACCCGTCGGGCCAAGAAATAGAAACGAACCATTAGGCCGACTGGGATCTGATAAACCCGCACGTGAACGCCGAATCGCGTCTGATACGACTTTAACGGCTTCTTTTTGCCCAACAACCCGCTCACCTAAACTGGCTTCCATGTTGAGTAATTTGTCACGCTCACCTTCAAGCATTTTATTGACAGGGATGCCCGTCACCTTGGAGACTACTTCGGCGATTTCTTCTTCAGTAACCCTATTACGTAATAAGGTCATAGTCATCGTCTCAACCTGCGATTCCTTATCAAGCTGCTTCTCAAGCTGAGGGATTTTTCCGTACTGTAGTTCAGACATGCGGGCTAAATCACCAGCACGACGTGCAGTCTCAAGTTCGAGGCGAACACGCTCCAGTTCTTCTTTAATCTGTTGTGAACCCTGCAACGCCGCTTTTTCTGCACGCCACACTTCATCAAGATCAGCAAACTGTCTCTCTAACTCGCTGAGCT
>CAYURS010000090.1:0-4662 GCA_964447165.1 uncultured Thiotrichales bacterium | reverse complement strand
GCACCATCGCTAAATACTCACCATTCGGCGAAAAACGTGGCCGAGCATTATATTTGCCTTCAAATGTCAGCCGCTCACTGCGGCCACCACTAACAGAAACCCGATAAATCTGCGGATTACCGCCACGATCCGAGGTAAAGGCCAGTGTCTTGCCATTGGGCGACCAGGTCGGTTCGGTTTCAATGGCTATGCTCGTCGTTAAGCGCTTTAAATCTCGGCTGGCCATATCCATCACGTAAATGTCTGGATTACCATCTTTGGACAATACCAAAGCCAGCTTTTTGCCATTGGGTGACCAAACCGGCGCACTATTAAGACCAGGGAACGATGCAATCACCTCACGCTGGCCTGTTGCCACATCTTGTATATAGATACGTGGACGACGTTCTTCGTAGGACACATAGGCAATTTGACTGCCATCAGGTGACCAGCTTGGCGACAGAATCGGCTCGGGCGAATTCAACAACGATTGCGGATTGAAACCATCGGCATCCGATACTTGCAAAGAATAGCGTTTCTTACCCGCATTTTCAGTAACAGAAATATAAGCAATGCGTGTAGCAAAGGCACCAGGCTGGCCGGTAAGTGCCTCATAAACGATGTCACTCACCTGGTGCGCAGCATTGCGTAAATTGCGCTTGTTCGCACGCAAGGCATAGCCGGTTAGTTTTTTGCCTTTAAAAACATCGAATACGTAAAACTCAATCACATACATATCCGCTTCTACAGTAATATTACCAATAATGAGATTGCTGGCATTCAACAAACGCCAATCACGAAATTTAACATCATCGATTGCCGTTGGCGCCGACAAAAAATCGCTGTCATCGATCGCTTCAAACAGACCACTACGTTGCAAATCATTCGTCACCACTTCTGCCACATCAAGTGGCATTACCGTCGCACTATCCCAACCGAAGGGCACGATTGCGATCGGTAAAGCGCTATCAATACCTTGGGTAATTTCAATCTCCAAGGGCTTTGACCAAGCGGTTAACGACACCAGGCTTAATGCTACGAATAAAATAATGCGCTTTAATGATTTCATCTATTTTTCCGGTCTAAACGTCAGTTTTAGCTCTCGCCTAAAAAGGCTTGGGTCTTCAGGTGGCGGCAGTGGGTCTGCACGAAACACCGCTTGTTCAACAGAATTACGAAATTGTTCATCGCCATCACACTGCCCATCAACAACGTTCGCGCTAAGCACGACACCCCCAGGACCCTGCTTAACAAATACTTTACATTCCCCGTCCACCTGAAAGTTAGGGGGTCGCAACCAGGAACTTTGTATTTTCTGCTGAATGTCATTTTCATATCGTTGCTGCAATATCTGTAATTGACTTTGATTTTCATTTTCCAGGCCAATGCCTTCACTTTCTAACAACTGATCAAACCGCAACTGCTCTTCTGCTGCGCGCTGTTTACGCGCTGCCTCTTCTATTTTACGCTTTGCCTCAGCTTGCTTTTTAGCTTCGTCAGCTTTGCGTTTTTCCGCTTCTGCCTGTTTGCGTACTATTTCGGCCTTTTGCTTAGCCACTTCTTCTGCTTTGCGTTTGATTTCTATTGCCGCTAATTCTTTTTCTTCACGCGCTTTTTGTTCGGCTATTTTTTTAGTTTCTAGTTCAATTTTCTTTTTCGCGTCCTCAGCCTTTTTCTTTTCCTGTTCGGCTTTACGTTTTTCTTCTTCTGCTGCCTTACGTTTGACTGCTAGCTCAGCCAAACGTTTTTCATCAGCTGATTTTTGCTCGGCAAGTTTTTTGGTCGCTAGCTCAGCCTTCTTTTTCGCTGTCTCGGCTTTGCGTTGCCGTTCTTCTGCTTGCTTCGCAGCGTCTTCTAATTTTTTCTGCCTATCGATCTGCGCTTGTTGTTTGTCTATTTCTCGCTGTTTAAGCTTATCAAGCTGCTCCTGAAAAGCCGACGCATCAACGACAGTACCTTTAATAATTTCAACTTGCTCACGCGCCATAGGCTTGGATATGGGTGTGCTACGGTCAAAACCAAATACTAATGCCGCACCGATGAGAAGGTGTACTGCCACAGCCAATATTAAGGCTCTGAATTTTTCGTAAAACCCTGACATGGTTCGCTATTATTGGTCTTGTTGTTCAGGCGGATCAGTCAAGAAACTTATGTTAGGCACACCAGCTTGCTGCAACAATACCATTGCCCCTACAACAGCGCCGTAATTTACTTCTTTATCGCCTGCCAAAAAAATCTTTGTCATGGGTTTATGCTTTAGCACGGCCCTGACATGGGCTTTTATTTGATTACCTGACTTGGGCTGGTCGGCGTCATCACCCGTGTTGAGATAATAATTTCCTTGTGCATCGACGCTGACTACCAAGCTATCACCAGCGCCCTCATCACTCTCAATCGGGTTCGCAGCAGCAGACGGTAAATCAACCTCAACGCCTTGCTGCAGCAAAGGTGTTGTAATCATAAAAATAATAAGCAAGACCAACATGACGTCGATATACGGTACAACATTAATCTCTGATATCGGCGGTTTGCGTTTATGGCGACGCATGGGGTGCCTACCTATACGTGTGCTTGACGATGAAGAATACTAGTAAATTCTTCCATGAAATTATCGTAGCGACCAATCAATCGTTCAACATCAGTGTTGTAATGATTAAAAGCAATCACCGCAGGAATTGCGGCAAATAGCCCCATCGCAGTAGCAATCAGTGCTTCAGCAATACCTGGCGCCACCATAGCAAGCGTTGCTTGCTGCACATTACCTAGCGCACGGAAGGAGTTCATGATACCCCAAACCGTTCCGAGCAAACCAATATATGGGCTGGTCGAACCAACAGTGGCAAGAAATGGCAGGTTGCGTTCGAGCGTATCGATTTCTTTATTCATGGTGACACGCATAGAACGCTGCGCCGCTTCAACCATTGCTTCCGCATCAACGTTTTGTTGCTTACGTAAACGCAAAAACCCTTTAAAACCAGATTCAAACATGGCCTCCATGCCATGACTATGCTTAGTGCTCGACGTGAGTTTTCGATAGAGGGTATTGAGTTCACCACCAGACCAAAAGTTATTTTCAAAGGTGTCAGCGGCTTTGATGGCTTTTTTGACTGCGCGCGCTTTATGAAAAATAATGCTCCATGACGCCATCGATGCCAGTACCAACACCAGCATCACCAACTGCACCACGACACTGGCCTCTGCGACCAGGGTAATCAGCGACATATCTGTATTCACTCGACAAGCTCCTCAATCATTGCATCTTGTTCATAGCTGCGCGAACGCGAACCATTCGCTGCGCGCTCGCTCCATAAACGTTAAATATGGCGCGATAAAAACACTACCGCTGTCTATATTTTTATAAAACACGTGCTAACCAAACAAACTCTGCCTACTAGAGCTCCAATGCCGGCTGCTCAATCTGTTTTGGCGCATTACCACTCGAAGGAGCGTTTAGCCCAAACAGATGATAAGTGCTCTGTGTCGCAACACGACCGCGCGAGGTACGCATCATAAAACCCTGCTGAATTAAATACGGCTCCAAAACATCTTCGATTGTGCTGCGTTCTTCACCAATAGCCGCAGCCAAACTATCAACACCCACCGGGCCACCGTCAAATTTTTTGACAATGGCTTCAAGCAAACGATGATCCATAGCATCAAACCCATTAGCATCAACTTTGAGCATATCCAACGCGGCGGCGGCAATTTCACGGTTTATACGCCCGTCTGCCTTAACCTCAGCATAATCGCGTACGCGTCGTAACAGACGATTAGCAACACGCGGCGTACCACGTGAGCGACACGCAATCTCATCGGCACCTTGCGGATCCATTGGCACAGCATAAATATCCGCCGAACGGCCAACAATAAAACACAGGTCTTCTTTTGAATAAAACTCAAGCCGTTGCACGATACCAAAACGATCGCGCAAGGGAGAGGTCAACATGCCTGCACGTGTCGTCGCGCCAACCAGAGTAAACGGCGGTAAATCCAGCTTAATGGAACGTGCAGCCGGCCCTTCACCAATCATTAAATCGAGCTGGTAGTCTTCCATTGCTGGATACAAAATTTCTTCAATGGCCGGGCTTAAACGGTGTATCTCATCGATAAATAACACATCATGCGGCTCAAGATTGGTCAATATGGCCGCCAAGTCACCGGCTTTCTCTAACACCGGGCCAGAGGTCTCGCGGATGTTGGCACCCATTTCTGCGGCAATAATGTGTGCCAGCGTGGTCTTACCCAAGCCTGGCGGACCAAACACCAAAGTATGATCGAGTGCGCCACCACGACGACGCGCCGCCTCAATAAAAATCTCCATCTGCTCACAAACAACTGGCTGGCCAACATACTCGGCTAGACTACGTGGCCGTATTGATAACTCAATGCGGCGCTCTTCGCCACTCGCATCAGCGTTGATAAGCCGGTCAGATTCAATATGTTCATTCATCAGCTTATCTTAAGCAATCGCCAGCTGTAAGGCACGCCGAATAATCTCTTCACTAGCCAGACCATCATCATCGATCTGCCGTACCATACGGCTAGCATCTTGCGGTTTGTAACCTAAACCAATCAAGGCGCTAACGGCATCGGCCAACGGACTATCAGCAACACTCGACGTGGCTGCCGATGCGCCACCCTCATCTACAACATCACCCATACGATCACGCATTTCGATGATTA
>CAYURS010000089.1:0-4675 GCA_964447165.1 uncultured Thiotrichales bacterium | reverse complement strand
GCCCACCCTCTAGAACATTGCCACCAAGAATAGCGGCTAACGCAATAATGATGCCTAGTAAGCTAAGAAAATCCATAGACTATCTCAAATTTTCCAGGACTGAATCAACATTATCCAATGAAAGATACAATCCGTAATGCTTGTTTTTGTAACGACACCTAGCACACCGGGAGCAAGGCTATTGGTAATGTCCTGCGCCCGAATACTCATTTCCAGAATCCTCTAGGCGGTTTTTTGGTACTGCGTGACCAAACCTGGCACATCAATAATCAATGCAATCTTGCCGTCACCAGTAATCGTTGCACCTGCCAAACCTTGAGTCCCATGTAAAAAAGCACCCAGGGGTTTAATAACAACTTCTTCCTGCCCAACCAATTGATCTACGACAAAACCGAATTTCTGTAAGCCTATATTGATAACCACTACATGCGCCATTTGAGAGCGTAACCCTGCTTGGGTATACTCTTTAACCAACCAATTACCAATATAAAGCAATGGCAGTGCCTGTTCACGTATGACAATAACGGGGTTACCGTCGACAACACTAATCTCGTTAATATCAACATGGAAAATCTCAACCACAGACGTTAATGGCAAAGCAAAGGTTTGCTCTTGCAACACAATCATTAGTGTTGGCAAAATTGCCAAGGTTAATGGCAGCTTCAATTTAATAATAGTTCCGCGACCCAACTCTGAATCGATGACGATTGACCCACCCAGCTTGGCAATACTCGTCTTAACAACATCCAGACCGACGCCACGGCCTGAGACATCTGATATTTTTTCCTTAGTCGAAAAACCCGCCATAAAAATCAAGTTATAACAAGAACGATCGTCAAGTCGTGCTGCTGTTTCCTCATCCATCAAGCCTTTCTCAACGACCTTCTTGCGTAGCACTTCGGCATCCATGCCTGCACCATCGTCTTCAATACTTAACAAAATATGATCGCCTTGCTGTACAGCTGACAGGAGCACTTTACCCTGACGTTCTTTACCCGCTGCTTCACGCACAGCAGGCATTTCAATACCGTGGTCGACGGAATTCCGTACTAAATGGACTAATGGATCAGCTAAGGCCTCAACCATATTTTTATCCATATCAGTGTCTTCCCCTAGCAAATCTAGCTCAATTTCTTTGTCCAAACTGCGAGCAAGATCACGAACCACACGTGGGAATCGGCCGAATACCTTCTTAATAGGCTGCATACGTGTCTTCGTCACTGAAGACTGTAAATTAGAGGTGACTAAATCAAGATCGCTGATCGCCTTGGCCATATATTCATTCTCAACTTCGGCTTGCAACGTCTGTAAGCGGTTTCTAACCAATACCAGCTCACCTACCATGTTCATAAGTTCATCAAGACGCTCAGTATCCACCCGAACCATGCTTTCCTTTTTAGGTGCCTTTGGTTTTGGCTTTACTGCTACTTTGATTGGCTCCTCTGCCTTAACAGGTATAACAACCTTCTCTTCTGGTTTTTTTTCAACAGCAGGTTGAACCTCAGCAGTCACACCAGAGCTAATAGGGCCTGAACCATAAAGATCATCAAGCATGCTATCAAATTCATCTTCACTGATGTCATCACTCTGTTTTACTGATGCAACAACATCATCGCCGGAGGTTGAAGATTCTGCTGAGCCATGGAGATCATCAAGTAAAGCTTCAAATTCAGTATCAGTAATAACATCATTAGCAGATGCATCATTCGTAGCCTGTACCCCAGGAACTGGCTCTGGCGTAACAACCGCCATATCATTCTGTGGCTGAGAAAATGCTTCAAGTGCTTTTAATATTTTAGGATCAGCCGGCTCAGGTTCTTCACCGGTACGAACCGTATCAAACATGCTGTTAACCGTATCCATTACCTGGAAAATAACATCCATAAGATCGGCATCTGCAACACGCTGACCTTCGCGTAAAATGTTAAACACATCCTCCGCTCGGTGACATACATCAATCAGTGGCTCGATAGCCAGAAACCCAGCACCGCCTTTAACCGTGTGAAATGCACGAAAAACTGCTGCCAATAGGTCAGCATCTTCAGGGGTTTTTTCAAGGTCGGTCAGCTGCTCAGCCAGTAGCTCAAGCAATTCATCAGCTTCAACTAGAAAATCTTGTAAAATTTCATCATTTAGATCATAAGACATAATTCATTTGCCCTTAAAAACCAAGACTCGACAACAAGTCATCGACTTCATCCTGACCGGATACTGCCGTTAACGACTTATGTCCAGGTATCTGTGGCCCTGCCAGCTCATCCTCTGAGCGTGCACCAGATTTTACGTCACTACCTTTTTCATCATCTATTCCTGTCAAACGCAAGACCTTCATTAAGCTCGATTCAACATCCTCAATAAGCCCAATAACGTGGCCAATCACTTGGCTCGTAATATCCTGATACTCTTGCGCTATCAGTACCTCTTTTAATTTCACGCGCATCTCATTTGAATCAACTTCAGATTTATCGAGAAATGTTCTTATCACATCAGACATAGAATGAAACTCGTCTTCTGGCATATCGCCAGCAGCGTAACGCCTCCAAATTGATGCTAATCGTGCTGAGCGATCGTGCAACTGGTCACAACGTGGCAAAAGCTCTTCAATCACATCAAGCGTCTTATTTGCTGCTTGTTCAGTCATGGTGACAACATAATTAAGACGTTCTTTTGCATCAGGAATATCAAATCCTGTTGGTTTTGAAGCATTGCCATCATCACCAACGCCCGATAGCGAATTATGAAGATTACGCGTTAAATGACCAATGGAGTTAAATAATTCTGTGCTGCGTACGTTGGTAATGTCATCAATAATTTTTAGTGCTGCCTCTTCATCCGATTGCTCTAAGAAATGGACAAGTTCACGTGCCTTAAGTAGGCGTGAATCTTCTTCTATAGCATGATTTTCCATAGTGCTCCCTGCATCTTTTTACTTTCTAAGCGGCCTCAATACGTTCGAAAATTTTATCGATTTTTTCCTTCAGCGTCGCTGCTGTAAATGGCTTAACAATGTAACCGTTGACACCCGCCTGAGCAGCGGTAATAATCTGTTCTCGTTTTTGCTCAGCAGTCACCATCAATACCGGCATACTCGCCAACTTAGGGTCAGCACGCACTGCTTTCAATAAATCGATTCCCTGCATACCAGGCATATTCCAGTCAGTAACCAGAAAATCAATACCCCCTTGCTGTAAAATTGGTAATGCTGTCTGACCATCGTCAGCCTCAGCAGTATTGTTAAATCCCAGATCACGTAATAAGTTCTTGATTATTCGACGCATTGTAGAAAAGTCATCTACAACCAAGATTTTCATGTTTTTATCCATTAATTGGTCTCCAAACTATTCTCTTTTCCATTTCAGACGTTACTGCAATCCTTTCCTAACCAATTTGCCATTCTTGCCTTAAGCCTGATTAATGCCTGGCTATGGATTTGACTAACTCGTGATTCACTTACTCCAATAACGGCACCAATCTCTCGGAGATTAAGTTCTTCGTCATAATAAAGCGTTAATACCAATCGTTCGCGTTCCGGTAGGCCAGAAATCCCCTCTGCCAGACAGCGTTTAAAGTCCTCTTTTAGCAATCCTTGATCAGGGTTTGTTGATTTATCTGCTGCCAAGCTAGACATGGCATCTTCATCAACACCAACATCTTCAAAGCTCAATACGCGGTGACCACTAACATCTTGTAACACCTTATAATAAGCGTTGAGATCTAACTCCATTGCCTCTGCAACCTCATGGTCGCGAGCATCACGACCATGTTTATGTTCAATTTCGCGTACTGCTTTAGCCATCTCTCTGGCCTTACGATGCACTGATCGTGGCACCCAATCGCCTTTGCGAATCTCATCAAGCATCGCGCCACGAACCCGAATACCGGCATACGTTTCAAAACTTGCGCCCTGGCTAGCATCATAATTTCGTGCTGCCTCCAACAAACCAATCATCCCCGCCTGAATTAAATCATCCACTTGCACACTTGCTGGTAGGCGACCTATCAAGTGATAAGCAATTCGTTTTACCAGCGATGCATGTCGGACTATCACCTCATTCTGCTCCGAGCCGTTAGACTTTACTGATGCATACATTGCTGCGCCATTCATAACTGAGCCTCTTGAGTATGCTGATCACCAATCAAACGTTCCCAAAAAAACTCTAAATGCCCCTGAGCTTCAGTAGGTACAGGCCATTTATCGGCCTTTTGAGCTAAATTTTTAAATGCCATAGATGCTTTACTCCTAGGGTAGGCGTCAACCAATGGTTTTTGTTTTTGTATTGCCTTACGTAAATATTCGTCATAGGGAATGGCGCCCATAAAATCGAGGGTGACATCAAGAAAACGATTGGTCACCGCTGTCAATTTTTTATACAAGGCTTGCCCTTCTGCTGCGCTTGCGACCATATTCGTAATCACCCTAAATCGATTAACACCGTATTCACAGCGGAGTGTTTTAATCATGGCGTAGGCATCGGTCATTGATGCAGGTTCGTCACATACCACAATGATCACTTCTTGTGCCGCCCGGGTAAAATTGAGTACCGATTCAGATATACCTGCGGCAGTATCGATTAACATCACATCGAGGTCGGCATTAAGTTCACTAAACGCATTCACTAGACCACCACGTTCTACACTTGATAAATCAGCCATCGCTTGAATACCTGAAGCACCC
>CAYURS010000088.1:0-4703 GCA_964447165.1 uncultured Thiotrichales bacterium | reverse complement strand
TGGCGGATTTCTTCAAAGAAGATTTCGACAAACTCCTTAGCCTCTCTTTTATTGAGGCCAAGCTCATCAAACAACTTTTCGGCTAAATCAGCCTTGGTCAGTGTTGTCCCCATTACCTAGCCCTCATTTCTCACCAGGATGGTGAACCCTCGCTTGATCTTTGATTCTACAGTGGATTTTCTTCGACCGGAAATACAGCCCGTATTCCACTGCCTCAGAAAATACCACTGTAGAATCAAATTTCTTCGCGATCATTTCACCCCCTGGTGAGAAATGCGGCCTAGTCTCTCAAACTCGCATCGTATTGATTTATTAAAGCAGTGACAACATCCGCTACCACTTGCTCGATATCTGCGTCAGTAAGAGTGCGGGAAAAATCCTGCAAGGTCAAGCCCATAGCGACGCTTTTTCGTCCTAAATCAATGGCTTCGCCTTGATATATGTCGAAGATATCAACCTGCTTTAGTAATTTTCCAGCCGCGTTACGCACACATATCAACAAATCATCAGCGCTAATATCTTGATTAACTATAACGGCAATATCACGTCGATTCGAGGGGAAACGCGACAATGGCGTAAAGCTCGCTATATCACGCGCCAATACGCTATCAAGCCTAAGCTCAAAAACAGTCGCTGCCTTAATATCAAACTGTTGCTGTAGCTGGGGATGCAGTCTACCTAACCAACCAATGGTTTGACCCTGTTCACTGATGATTTTAGCACTTTGGCCTGGATGTAATGCTGGGTGACGCTCTGCCACAAACTGGGTCTTAATACTTGAGAGTAGTGCTTCCAGATCTGATTTCACATCATAAAAATCATGCGGGGTAACTTTACACCCCCACTGCTGAGCTAAAGCATTGCCTGCAACGATTCCAGCGATGAAATTTTCTTCACGTCGGTTTGAGCCTTGCTTGAAGTAGCACGCACCGATTTCAAATAAACGCACACGCTCCTGCTGACGCGCAAGATTACGTGAGGCTGCTTGTATTAGTCCTGGCCAAAGGCTAGTACGCATCACTTCCATATCCGTAGAGATAGGGTTCATCAGCGTAATGGGTGCAAGATCAGGGCTAATCAGTGCTTGAATATCTGACGCAATAAAACTATAGCTAATGGCTTCCTGATAACCACGACCAACTAATACCTGGCTGATGTGTCGTTTACTGGTTTTCGTCTCAGTTTGCAATTTAATTTCAAGAGCGCCCTTCATTGCTGCCGGGGCGATGTGATGATAACCATGAATACGCGCAATCTCTTCAATCAGATCGGCTTCTATTTCGATATCGAAACGATAGCTGGGCGGCGTTACGCGCCACTCATTATTCTGTTCAGCCACAACATTCATACCCAATCGAGTAAGGATCTCAACGACATCGTCAGGCACCAGGGTGATACCGAGTAAACGCTGGATGCGACTAAGCCGTAGCAAGATAGTATTTCGTTGCGGCAAATCAGCTTCGCTCACAGCTTCCTTGATCGGGCCTGGCTTAGCTTCTGTAATTTCCAGCAACAAGCTAGTAGCACGTTCAAGCGCAGGACGCGCCAGTTCAAAATCAACGCCACGTTCAAAGCGATGAGAGGAATCCGTATGCAAAGCATACTGGCGTGCACGCCCTGCAATGGTATCAGGGTGAAAAAATGCACTTTCAAAAAAAATATTACGAGTATCTGATCGCACCGAGCTTTCAAGACCACCCATAACACCAGCGATGGCATGTGGTTTTACCTTGTCAGCGATGACCATAGTGCCTGCCGTAAGCACTACTTCTTCATCATTAAGTAATGTAATTTTTTCACCCTGCTCAGCAAGGCGTACTTGTATGCCACCATCAAGTTTATCTAAATCAAAAGCATGCATTGGCTGACCCAGCTCTAACATGACATAGTTAGTGATATCGACAACCAAGTTCAGGCTACGCACACCAGCACGACGTAAACGTTCAGCCATCCATATTGGTGTTGGCTTAGACATATCGACATCACGTACAATACGGCCACAATAGCGGGAACAGCCTTCACCAGAGTTGAGCCGAATATCCAATGTGTCTTCGATGAGCGCATAGACAGACTTTGATGGTGGTGGTGTTAGCTCAATCTTATTAAGCACTGCCACCTCTCTCGCTAATCCTAAAACACTCAGACAATCACCACGATTTGGCGTCAGAGAAACATCGATAACGTGATCGTTTAATTGTAAATAGTCAGAAAAATCTTGGCCTGTCTGCGCATCTTCGGCTAATAACATTAGCCCATCAGACTGGCCATCAAATTCCGCAGCCAAACCCAATTCTGCCGCAGCACATAACATACCAAATGAAGTTTCACCTCGTACCTTAGCTTTTTTAATTTTGACGCCATTAGGCAACTTGGCGCCGACCAAGGCGACAGGCACCTTAACACCTGCCGCAACATTGCTCGCGCCACAAACGATATTCAATACTTCATCACCAATATTGACCTTGGTCAATTTAAGTTTATCGGCATTAGGGTGCGTGTCGATACTTTCAACCAAACCCACCACTACCTTGCTAAACTCAGGGCTCAGGTCTGTTATCGCTTCAACTTCAAGCCCAGCCATGGTGATTTGGTGTGCTAAGCCTTCCGTATCAATATCGGGGGTAAAATCCAGGGCAATTAATTCTCTTAGCCAGCTTTCACTGATCAGCATACGTGCTCTCTTTGTCAGGAAAACTGTTGTAAAAAACGTGAATCATTTTCAAAAAATAAACGCAAATCATTGACGCCATAACGTAGCATGGCCATACGTTCAACACCCAGCCCAAAAGCGAAACCGGTATATTCTTCATGGTCAATATCAGTAGCATTAAATACGTTAGGGTGAATCATGCCACAGCCCATAATCTCAAGCCAACCTGTATGACTACAAACACGACAACCTTTTCCTTCGCACATCATGCAGGCAATATCGACTTCAGCCGATGGCTCTGTAAATGGGAAGTAAGATGGACGAAAACGTAATGGCAATTCTTTCTCAAAAAACGCACTTAAAAACTGATCGAGCAAGCCTTTAAGGTGTGCAAAACTAACGTCTTTGTCTACAACAAAACCTTCAACTTGATGAAACATCGGCGTATGCGTTAAATCAGAATCACAGCGATAAACGCGTCCTGGTGCAATAATACGTAAAGGCGGTTTATTATTTTCCATCACCCGTATTTGCACGGGGGAGGTATGTGTACGCAGCACTGTGTTGTCATCAATATAAAAAGTATCGTGCATGGCACGGGCTGGATGATTTGCCGGGATATTCAATGCTGAAAAGTTATGCTGATCATCTTCGATCTCTGGCCCTTCAGCGATCTCAAAACCGGCTGAAGCAAATAGGGAAACGATACGATCGATGGTTTGCGTAACAGGATGCAGACTGCCATTACTCTGCCCTCTTCCTGGCAAACTTACATCGATGGTTTCACCTGCCAGTTTCTTCTCAAGAGCAAGTGTTTTGAGAATAGTTTTTTGCTGTTCAAGACTGGCATAAACCGCTTGCTTGGCAATGTTTATTTTTTCACCAGCAGCAGGACGCTCCTCAGCAGGGAGTTTACCGAGCTGTTTCAGCTGTGCCGTAATGACACCCTTCTTGCCAAGATAATCAATACGCAGCTGCTCCAGCACCTTTAAATCCTGGCTCTGCTCAATGGCTTGCCTAGCTGAGGTAACTAGCTTATCGAGTTCTTGCAAAAGGCACGCTCCAAAAAATAAAAAGGGCTAAAAAGAAAAGGGAAGGCTTGCCCTCCCCTCTTTTTAGCCCTATCAACACAGCGAAATAACAGTAGCTGTTGTCGGTTTTATGCGGCAGCGGCTAATGTACTTTTGGCTTTTTCTGCCAATACACCGAAGCTAGCTTTGTCATGTACAGCTAGATCAGCCAGAATTTTGCGATCAACTTCGACGTCAGCTTTATTCAGGCCATCGATCATACGGCTATAGCTTAAGCCGAACTCACGTGCAGCAGCGTTGATACGTATAATCCATAGCGCACGGAATTGACGCTTACGCTGACGACGGTCACGGTAAGCATACTGGCCAGCTTTTGTTACTGCCTGTTTGGCAACACGAAAGACGTTCTTACGACGACCTCGGTAACCCTTGGCTTGCTCAAGGATTTTTTTATGTCTGGCGTGTGCAACAACGCCGCGTTTTACTCTAGGCATGTCTTATATATTCCTAATATTAAGCATAAGGTAGCATGCGGGCAACTGCCGCTGCATCAGATGCGTGAACTTGAGCAGGGGCACCGAGGTGACGCTTACGTTTGGCACTCTTTTTAGTCAGTATATGACTACGAAATGATTGTCCACGTTTGAAGTTGCCACTGCCGTTACGCTTAAAGCGTTTGGCGGCGCCACTGTTTGACTTCATTTTTGGCATCAATAACTCCTCGATAAACACTACAATTAAAAAAACAATAAACTATTTTTTTGGCGCTATCACCATAATCATAAGGCGACCTTCACTCTTAGGATGCTGCTCAATCACGCCGTGTTCTTCCAAATCTTTAGCTACACGTTGCAGTAGCTGTAAACCCAGTTCCTGGTGAGCCATTTCGCGACCACGAAAACGTAATGTCACCTTGGCCTTATCGCCTTCACCCAGGAAGCGCTTGAGATTACGTAACTTAATATTATAATCACCAATATCAGTACCAGGGCGAAACTTAATTTCTTTAACCTGGGTCTGCT
>CAYURS010000087.1:0-4739 GCA_964447165.1 uncultured Thiotrichales bacterium | reverse complement strand
ATCAATGCAGAACGCGTATTGGCACCAAAGTTTAAGCCATCGGCAACACCAGTGGCGATGGCCAGGACATTTTTGATCGCGCCACCCAGTTCAACACCTGTAATATCGCAAGAGGTGTAGCAGCGTAGGCGATCACCGTGTAAAAAGCCGGCAATATCGCGGCTTGCTTGTTCATGGTTGGCGGCGACCGTTACGGCTGTTGGCAAGCCTTGCGCCAGCTCGCGCGCGAAGGTGGGGCCAGAGACGACACCATAACGTTGAATATCTGGCCATTCTTCGAACAAGATTTGCTGCAGGCGTTTGGCACTGTTTTGTTCGAGCCCCTTACACGCCCAGGCAAGTAAGGTGTTGTTACTGCAATAAGGTTTTATTTTAGTGATGGTTTGACGAAAGGCGCTGCTGGGTACGACAACCAACACCAGTTCGCTATCTTGCAGGGCCTTACTTAATGAATCGTAGGCAGTAATATTTGCTGATAGTTTAACATCTGGCAGATAACGTTGATTGCAATGTGTGCGGTTAATGTCAGCAATATGCGTGCTGTTGCGCCCCCACAGCCTAACTGAATATTGACGCTTTGCCAGTTGTTGAGCAAGCGCCGTACCCCACGAGCCGGCGCCAATAACGCTAACGGGTCTTGGCGTGGTCATGTTGGGCTAGGGGCTGTCGGAATGATTGTTAACGCCCCTAGTGTGAAGTCTCTGGCTGCCCCATGTCGCTGTTTTGCATGCTTTGCAAATGCTGACTGTAAAGGCTGTCAAAATTAACAGGTGCTAACACCAGTTGCGGGAAACCGCCTTTTGAAACAATATCCGATACGCCTTCGCGCGCATAGGGAAAAAGAATGTTCGGACAATAGCTACCGACCATGGCTGCCAGATTTTTTTTCTCAAAGCCACTGATATTAAAGATACCGGCTTGCTGTATTTCGATAAGGTAGGCGATGGTATCTTTTATTTTAACCGTTGCTGTTAACGATAAAATAACTTCGTGGATATCATCAGCAAGCACTTTAGCGGTATTGCGAATTTCCAGATTAACTTCCGGCTGCCATTTTTCTGAAAAAATCTGCGGTGAGTTAGGGGTCTCAAAAGACAAGTCTTTGACGTAAATCTTTTGAATGTGGAAACGCTGTTGGCTATCGCCATCAGTGGCAGATTTTTTTTCGTTATTCGACATAAAAGTCCTTAGATATAGTACAAAGTCGCTATGATTTACTGACAGGTAGGTTCGCGTTTTGCCAGGCGATCATACCACCACTTAATTTTTTAACGCCGCTAAAGCCCTGTTTCATCAAGGTTGATGCAGCCTGCGCTGAGCGATTACCCGTACGGCAATAAACCAATAGCGGCTGGTCTTTATATTCTTGCAGTTCTGTAGTACGGCTTTCGAGTAAGGGCAAGGGAATATGAATCGAATTGATAATATGCCCGTCAGCGTATTCGCTGTCTTCGCGTATATCGAGCACGATTGCATCCTCGTGGTTCATCAAACGTACGGCCTCATCGGGCTTGATTTCACCAAAGCCGAGCAGTCTGCCGCGTAAGCTATCCATCGTCAGTGCGATAAGAATAACGACGAAGAGCGAACTCAACATCCAGTGGTTAATGATAAAATCGAAGAACTGTCCCATGCCCGCTGATTGGTCCTCAGGAACCCCTGGTTCTATTCATGAACTTGTATCTTGTACCTGAAATATTCGGCTTCTGCATTATGAATCGCAGTCAATAGCACCACTATTGATTGCGATTCGCGCTTTGAAGCCGAATATTTTAGTCACAATCTATTTCGTCCAGAATAAACTAGGGGCTCCTAAATAATTTGTATGAAAATATCAGGCTAGCCGCTAAACCGCTATTTGTTACGGTATAATCACGGTGCCTGTGCGCTCGGCATCATACTGATATTGCGCCAGGGTTACCAGCAAGCCTTAATTCCAGGCCTTTATTACAATGGGGTGCATGAGTGCCGCGTGCCTTGCAACTAACACGATCAAATATAATGACAGCGCAAAAACGACCGATTCTCCTGACTATACTCGATGGCTGGGGTTACACCGAAGAAACTGATGGTAACGCTATAGCTAACGCTAACACGCCCGTTTGCGACGCGCTGTTTCGCGACAACCCGCATACGCTTATTAGTGCGTCAGGACCAAGTGTTGGCCTGCCTGCTGGGCAGATGGGCAATTCAGAGGTTGGTCATCTCAATTTGGGTGCTGGGCGTGTGGTCTATCAGGAGTTTACACGCATTGAACGTGCTATCGAGAGTGGTCTGTTTTTTAGCAATCAGACCTTAACCGATGCCGTTGATACGGCCATTAGTCATAACAGTGCAGTACATATCTTTGGCCTGATGTCGCCAGGGGGCGTTCATAGTCACGAATCACACATTCTGGCGATGGTTAAACTGGCGGTAGAGCGTGGCGCTAAAAACGTGTTTGTCCACGGCTTTCTTGATGGCCGTGATACTGCGCCAAAAAGCGCCGCTGGTACCATTAAGGCGATGGAAGCTGGCATGGCCGCAGTGGGTGGTGGCAGTATTGCCACCTTAATCGGGCGCTTCTACGCTATGGACCGTGATTATCGCTGGGAGCGTGTTCAGGCCGCCTATGATTTACTCACCCAGGGTAAAGCTGCATTTCGTGCTACTGATGCGTTAACTGCGCTGACAATGGCTTATGAGCGTGATGAAACCGATGAATTTGTTCAGTCAACAGTGATTGTAAAAGACGGTGCTGAGCCAGATTTCATCAAAGATGATGACGTTGTCGTGTTCATGAATTTTCGTTCTGATCGTGCCAGGCAGCTAACACGTGCGTTTATTGCCGAAGATTTTGATGGGTTTGCTCGTGAGGCGATACCCAAGCTAGGGCTATTTTGTAGTCTTGCTGAGTACAACAAAGATTTTTACTACGTGCCTGTCGCATTTCCGCCTGAGCGCTATAAAAACGTTTTTGGTGAATACCTGTCCAAACTGGGCTTAAGACAGCTGCGTATTGCTGAAACAGAAAAATATGCTCACGTTACCTTCTTTTTTAATGGTGGTGCCGAGGCAGCATACCCGGGTGAAGATCGTGTGTTGATTCAATCACCGAAGGTGAAAACTTACGATATGCAGCCTGAGATGAGCGCTGGTGAGTTGACTGATCGTTTGGTTGAGGCCATTGAATCAGGGGATTATGACGTTATTATTTGTAACTATGCTAACCCCGATATGGTTGGTCATACCGGCAAACTTGATGCCGCCATTGCAGCGATTGAAGCGCTTGATAGTTGTCTGGCTCGTGTTGAGGTGGCCATTAAAAAGGCCGACGGTGAATGGCTGGTTACCGCCGACCACGGCAATGCTGAGCAGATGTTTGATCCGCAAACAGGTCAACCGCATACCGCGCATACTAACAACCTGGTGCCATTAATTTATGTTGGACGCAGCGCTGATATTGCCGATGGTGGCGCGTTGTGTGATGTCATACCGACCATGCTACATCTAATGGATCTCGAAAAGCCAGCAGAGATGACGGGTGCCAGCTTGGTGACTCTACATCAATAGCTTCAGGCAGCAGCAAAGCTGAATCTGACAATATTGACAATGCGCTATAGTCTACGTGTCCTCTTATTACAGATTTGTTGTGTGTTTGGCGCAGTATATTTGTCGCCAGCAGTGGCTGAAAAAACGCAGCAGTTGGCAGATTTGCGTGAAAAAATCACCAGCTTGCGCAAATCGCTCGAATCAGATCGCAGTGAACATGGCACGTTGCTTAAGCGATTGGCGGACAGTGAGCGGAATATGGGTCAACTCAACATTGGTCTGCGTCAGACTCAGCAGCGCCAACATGAACTTAAGGCAGAGCTGGTAACGTTGGCTCGTGATCGCCATGACCATCAACAAACATTGCGCTTAGATAAGTTGGCATTGGCTGATCAGCTATTAGCGAGTTATGTCATGAGCCGTCAAGGACACCTTAAATTATTATTGGCAGACAGTAAGCCGGCGCAGATTGGCCGAACTTTAGCCTATTATGATTATCTTAATCGTGCGCGTAGTAAGCGTATTGAACAACTTGATCAGCGCTTACAGGTTTTGGTGACGATTGAGGGGCGTTTAGATCAACGTAAGGATGAATTGGCGCAGACGGTTAGAGAGCAAGAACAATCTCAGCAAGCTTTAGATAAAGAGCGAACACAGCGCAAGCAATTGGCTGTGGCGCTGGCCCAAGAGATTGACGGTAAAGAAATCGAGCTGGTAAGTCTTGGTGAAGATGAGAAAGCGCTGCAACGCCTATTGAGTGAGATTGAGCGTAGCCTTAGCGACATCCCGCCGGAAATTGACGGTAGTGAGCCTTTTGCCAAAGGCAAAGGTAAATTAGGCTGGCCGGTTAATGGTCGATTAGTCACACGTTTTGGCAGTGCTCGCGGTGTTGGTAAGCAGAAATGGCAGGGCGTTGAGATTGCTACTGATGCGGGCACACAAGTGCAAGCGATAGCGTCCGGCCGCGTTGCGTTTGCCGACTGGCTACGTGGTTTTGGTCTGCTTATTATCATCGACCATGGTGAGGGTTATATGACACTCTATGGCCGCAATCAGAGTCTCTATCAAGAGGTAGGTGATTGGGTCAGCACGGGGGATGTGATTGCTGGTGTTGGCAATAGCGGTGGTGGTGGTGAAAGTGCCCTGTATTTTGAGGTGCGGCACAAAGGTAAGCCACAAAACCCGTTAAAGTGGATGGTGGCGAGACG
>CAYURS010000086.1:0-4812 GCA_964447165.1 uncultured Thiotrichales bacterium | reverse complement strand
CAGTAACCCCTAACTCCATAATGCCAGCGATTTCCTGGCCAAAGCGAACACAACGTGTGCAATGAATACAGCGCGTCATGTCAGTATTAATCAGTGAGCCAAGATTTTTATCTTTGACCACACGCTTAACATCCGTATAGTCAGATGAGCTGGCACCATAGCCCATGGCCGTATCTTGCAAGTCACACTCGCCACCTTGATCACAAATTGGACAATCGAGTGGGTGGTTAATTAATAAAAACTCCATGGTGCCGCGTTGTGCAGCCAAGGCCTGTGGCGATTTGGTATAAACGGTCATGCCATCCATCACAGGCGTTGCGCAAGCAGGCAATGGCTTGGGTGCTTTTTCAACTTCGACCAAACACATGCGGCAATTAGCTGCGATAGACAGTTTATCGTGATAACAAAAACGCGGAATATGAATTCCAGCTTTATCGGCCACTTCAATCAGCAGTGTACCGCTTTCTGCTTCGAGCTTTTGACCGTCTATTTCTATCGTTACCATTCTAAATTTCTCAATGACTAATGAGCGCGTGAACCTACCATGCAGCGCTTATGCTCAACATGATAGGCAAACTCATCGCGATAATGTTTTACAAAACTCGCGACTGGCATGGCTGCGGCGTCACCCAAAGCACAAATCGTACGGCCTTCAATTTTGGCTGCAATATCTTCGAGCTTATCAATGTCTTCTAGCTTACCTGTGCCATGCTCAATACGATGCACCATACGCGACAACCAACCAGTACCTTCACGACACGGCGTACACTGACCACAAGACTCTTCAAAATAAAAATGGGAAATACGTGCCAATATTTTCACCATGCACGTTGAATCATCCATGATGATGACGGACCCTGCACCCAACATTGAACCGGCTTTGGCAATCGCATCATAATCCATATCGACATCCATCATGATCTCACCTGGCAAAACTGGCACCGATGAGCCACCCGGAATAACGGCTTTTAGAGTTGCACCATTTTTCATGCCACCAGCAAGTTTTAATAACTCGGCAAAGGGCGTGCCTAATGCCACTTCATAATTGCCTGGTTTATTAACATGGCCGGAGACTGAGAAAATCTTGGTGCCACCATTGTTAGGTTTGCCCAATTCAAGAAACCATTGCCCGCCATTACGCAAAATAGTTGGCACTGATGCCAAAGTCTCGGTATTATTAATGGTGGTGGGTCGACCATACAGACCATAACCAGCTGGAAAGGGAGGCTTAAAGCGTGGCTGCCCTTTCTTACCTTCTAAAGATTCGAGTAAGGCCGTTTCTTCTCCGCAGATATACGCGCCTGCACCAGGGTGTACATGAAGATCAAAATCGACACCAGAACCCATAATATTTTTGCCGAGCAAGCCCGCTGCATAAGCTTCTTCAAGTGCTTGCTCAAAACGCTCAATCGGCTCGTCAAACTCACCACGAATATAGTTATAACCGACCGTCGCACCAATACAATAACCGGCGATTGCCATACCTTCTATTAAAGAGTGTGGATCAAAACGCAGAATGTCACGATCTTTGAATGTACCTGGTTCACCTTCATCAGAATTACACACAATGTATTTCTGCCCCTCGGCCTGACGTGGCATAAAGCTCCACTTCAAACCAGTAGGAAAGCCTGCGCCACCGCGCCCACGCAAACAAGATATTTTCAGTTCTGCAATGATTTCATCGGGCCTTGTCTTTTCTTTGAGGATTTTTTTCCAGGCATCATAGCCCTGGTTCCCGACATAGGTATCCAGCATCCACGGCTTAGGCAAATGCAAATTACGAAAACAGACTTCGTTAGCCATTACTCCATCCCATCCAAAATTTCATCGATCTTTTCAGGCGTCAAGTTTTCGTGATAAGCACGATCTATCTGCATCATTGGCGCACCACCACAGGCTGCTAAACATTCGACTTCACACAGCGTAAACTTATTATCTGAGGTTGTCTCACCCAGTTTAATGCCTAGACGTTTTTGTAAATGCGATACAACCTCATCAGAACCGCATAACATGCATGAAATATTGGTACAGACATTAATTTTATGACGCCCGGTTGGCTCGTGCATAAACATGCTGTAGAACGTACCCACTTCATATACTGCGATATGCGGCATTTCAAGGTAATCGGCTACGACATCCATTAACTCGGTGGTTAACCAACCGCCATTGCTACGCTGCACTGCGTGTAGGGCAGGAATCACTGCAGAACGCTTTTGGTCTACTGGGTAGCGCGCAATCCATTTGTCTATTTCAGCTTTAACACTGGCTGGAAATAATGTGACTTGGTCAGACATTAACGATCCACCTCACCAAACACAATGTCTTGCGTGCCGAGAATCGACACCACGTCGGCCAACATATGTCCTCTGACCATTTCATCCAGTGACGCGATATGGGCAAAGCCAGGTGCTCTTACTTTTAAGCGATAGGGTTTGTTGGCACCATCAGAAACGATGTAGCAACCAAATTCACCCTTAGGATGTTCAACTGCTGCATAAGCTTCGCCGGCTGGCACATGATACCCCTCAGTAAAAAGCAAAAAATGGTGGATCAATGATTCCATGTCGCCTTTCATCGCTTCACGATACGGTGGCGTCACCTTATGGTCTTTAACCATGACCGGGCCAGGATTATTACGTAGCCACTGAACACACTGGCGAATGATGTGATTTGATTGGCGCATTTCTTCAACACGCACCAAATAGCGGTCATAACAATCGCCGTTAACACCAACGGGAATATCAAAATCGAGTTTGTCATAGACTTCATAGGGCTGTTTTTTACGTAGGTCCCACTCAACACCTGAACCACGTAACATGGGGCCGGTAAAACCAAGTTGCAAAGCACGCTCAGGAGAAACAACACCAATATTAACCGTGCGCTGTTTCCAGATACGGTTATCGGTTAACAGGGTTTCATATTCATCGACATAGTTCGGGAAACGTTCGGTAAACTGCCAAAGAAAATCAAGCATAGAGCCTTGACGATCAAAATTTTTCTTTTTAACTTCACGCTCACTATGCCATTTTGATGCTTCATATTGAGGCATACGTTCTGGCAAATCACGATAAACACCACCCGGACGATAATAGGTTGCGTGCAAACGCGCGCCTGATACGGCCTCATAGATATCCATGAGGTCTTCGCGTTCACGAAAGCAGTACAAGAATACAGTCATCGCACCGATATCCAGCGCATGAGCGCCTAACCACAAACAGTGGTTTAAGATGCGAGTGATTTCGTCAAACATTACACGGATATACTGTGCGCGCTCTGGCACTTCTACGCCTAACAATTTCTCAATCGCCAAAACGTAGCCATGCTCATTACACATCATGGACACGTAGTCGAGTCTATCCATATAACCAATGCTTTGATTATAGGGCTTGGTTTCTGCCAGCTTCTCGGTACCACGATGCAGTAAACCAATATGCGGGTCGGCGCGTTCAATGGTTTCACCATCCATCTCCAGTACGAGACGCAATACGCCATGCGCAGAAGGGTGCTGTGGGCCAAAATTCATGGTGAAATTACGAATCTCAGGCATTGTTTACCCAGGGCGTGTTAACCATCAATAAAACCATCCTGTTGCAGCCGAAAAGGTGCCAGGCAAGGCGTGAGGAGAGAAGTTTGCTTATTGCAAATGAACGACGAACAACGCAGCATGGCACCTTTTCGGCTGCAACCCGAAGGGCTGAGCCTGTTTTTTTACCCAACAGCGTTATCACTTGCTTGTGTAGCACCACTACACTACGCTCGCTCTGCCTTGCTGGGTAAAAAAACAGGCTCAGCAGAATAGTCTTATTGATGGTTAACACGCCCTAATCACCTTTGTTGAGATAACGGTTATCCTCACGATACTTACGTGGCACAAGGACACGTGGCTCAATGCTGACGGGTTCATAAACAACGCGTTTTTTCTCTGGGTCGTAACGCATTTCTACGTGGCCAGAGATAGGGAAATCTTTACGGAAGGGGTGACCGATAAAGCCATAGTCAGTTAACAATCGGCGTAGATCAGGATGGCCATAGAACAACACACCGTAGAGATCATAGGCTTCACGCTCATACCAATCAGCACAACGCCACACATCAATAACTGAATCGACCTTAGGCTGCTCATCACTAACATAGACCTTAAGCCTTAAGCGCTGGTTATGTTTAATTGACAGCAGGTGGTAAACCACGGCGTAACGCCTAGAAGGATCACATTTTTTGCCTGCATATTCCAGGTA
Source organism: uncultured Thiotrichales bacterium (assembly GCA_964447165.1). Lineage (GTDB taxonomy): Bacteria > Pseudomonadota > Gammaproteobacteria. The sequence continues at coordinate 577 of CAYURS010000086.1, read as the reverse complement.
ATCAACCGCACACAAGTCGATAAGTTGCTCAAAGGAATATTCTTCACGATCACGCAGCTCAACACATAACGCTTTAATCGCCTCTGCACGAGCCACTACGGTGATCTCGCCACCGACACCGTGAGTGACACTTTCAATGACATCAGCAAAATCATCATTGAGACGCTTAAGTAACGCCTGCTGCATATTAGCCATTAATGACTGCCTATTTAGTTATCGCGCTATGGTATTGGTGCGCTTTATTTTATTTTGCAGTTGAATAATACCAAACAACAATGCCTCTGCTGTTGGCGGGCAACCTGGCACATAAATATCAACGGGCACAATTCGGTCACAACCTCGTACTACTGAATAAGAATAATGGTAATAACCCCCACCATTAGCACAAGACCCCATAGAAATCACCCAGCGTGGCTCGGCCATTTGCTCATATACTTTACGTAAGGCGGGCGCCATTTTGTTAACCAGGGTGCCGGCAACAATCATCACGTCTGATTGGCGTGGGCTGGGGCGAAACACGACACCAAAACGGTCAAGGTCATAACGTGCTGCACCCGCATGCATCATTTCAACCGCG
>CAYURS010000085.1:0-4850 GCA_964447165.1 uncultured Thiotrichales bacterium | reverse complement strand
GATTTCTACCGGTTCACTCGGTCTTGATATTGCTTTGGGTATTGGCGGTTTACCGCGTGGTCGTGTGGTTGAAATCTATGGCCCGGAATCTTCCGGTAAGACGACGCTGGCATTGCAAGTCGTTGCAGAAGCACAGAAGCTTGGTGGTACGGCTGCGTTTGTTGATGCTGAGCATGCGTTAGACACAACCTATGCAGCTAAGCTTGGCGTTGATGTTGATAATTTATTGGTTTCGCAGCCGGATACAGGCGAACAAGCGCTGGAAATTACCGATATGCTGGTGCGTTCCAGTGCCATTGATATTATCGTCATTGACTCGGTTGCTGCGTTAACACCCAAGGCGGAAATAGAAGGTGATATGGGTGACAGTCATATGGGCTTGCAAGCGCGTTTAATGTCACAAGCCTTACGTAAGCTGACGGGGAATATTAAGCGTTCCAATACCCTGGTGGTTTTCATTAACCAGTTACGTATGAAGATTGGCGTTATGTTTGGTAACCCGGAGACCACTACCGGTGGTAATGCACTGAAATTCTATGCCTCGGTGCGGCTTGATATTCGTCGTATCGGTGCCATTAAGCGTGGTGACGAAGTCGTTGGTAATGAAACCCGCGTTAAAGTGGTCAAGAACAAAGTTGCGCCACCATTTAAACAAGCTCAATTTGATATTCTTTATGGTGAAGGCGTATCACGTGAAGGTGAGCTCATTGATATGGGCGTCAAGCAGGGCATCGTAGAAAAAGCCGGTGCTTGGTATAGCTATGGCAAAGAGCGTATTGGCCAGGGTAAAGATAACGCACGTAATTACCTAAAAGAGCATCCTGAAATGGCCAATGAAATTGATGTCAGAGTTCGTGAGGCTTTATTGCCTAAAGCAGTAGCAAGCAAAAAAGATGATGAAGAGCTGGCCGAAATTTAAGCGTTAAACTGAGTTATGGTTGCGATATAAAGGATGCGCACTGTGTGAATAGTGCACCATAAGACAGCGCTTTACCCGTAATGACCGAACCTGATAGTAAAATCCGTGGTTGTATTGTGCGAATGCTGGCGCGGCGTGAGCATGCTGTCGCGGAAGTGCATCAAAAGCTTAGTCAGCGTGGGTTTGATAAAGAGCGAATTGAGTACATTATTGCTTTATTCCAGCAAGAAAACCTAATTAGTGATGCCCGCTTTGCCGAGGCTTATGTTCGCTCGCGAGTGCAGCGCGGTTATGGCCCTCGCCATATTGAACAAGTACTATTGGCGAAACAGGTTACGGCAGATGAAGTAGTAATAGCGCTTGGATCATTTAATGAGTGGGCCGATCTTGCGCTACAGGCACGGGTGCGACGTTTTGGTGAAGATTTACCAAAAGATTTTAAAGATAAGGCCAAGCAAATGCGGTTTTTACAGCAGCGTGGTTTTGGCCACGAACAGATACGTTATGCAATGGTGGGAGAGACTGACAGCTGATTCTCCCTTGTGTGGATCAGTGTGAGTTTGTACGTTTAGCGAAAGGTTGGTTATGCACAGTACCAGTGAATTAAGAAATGGTTTTCTTGATTATTTCAAACAGCAAGATCATGAGATCGTACCGAGTAGCTCACTCGTTCCAGTGGATGACCCTACCTTGTTGTTCACCAATGCAGGTATGGTGCCGTTTAAAGAAGTCTTTCTTGGTCGTGAACAACGACCTCACCATCGTGCGGTAAGTTCTCAGCGCTGTGTGCGTGCAGGTGGCAAGCATAATGATTTAGAGAATGTCGGCTTTACCTCGCGTCATCACACTTTTTTCGAAATGCTCGGCAATTTCAGTTTTGGTGACTACTTTAAAGAAGAAGCCATCGATTTTGCTTGGGATTTTTTGACCAAAGAACTTGCAATTGATACCGATCGTCTATGGGTTACCGTCTTTGAAGATGATGACGAGGCAGCAGAACTCTGGTTAAAGAAAATTGGTATTGCCCAGGCACGTCTTCGCCGTATCGGCGCCAAAGATAATTTCTGGTCAATGGGCGTTACCGGGCCTTGTGGGCCGTGCAGTGAAATTTTTTATGACCATGGCGATCACCTTGCTGGTGGTCCACCGGGCAGCCCTGATGAAGACGGCGATCGTTTTGTCGAGATATGGAATCTTGTTTTCATGCAGTATGACCGTGCTGATGATGGCAGTTTGTCGAACTTGCCTGAGCCTTCGGTGGATACCGGTATGGGGTTGGAGCGCATCGCGGCTGTAATGCAAGGCACGCATGATAATTACGACATCGACTTATTTAAAACACTGCTTGCTGCAACGGCTGATGTTACCGGCACACATAAAGCCGATAAACCTTCTCATCGCGTGATTGCCGATCATATTCGTTCCTGCGCATTTTTGGTTGCTGACGGCATTGTGCCATCGAATGAAGGGCGCGGTTATGTGCTACGTCGTATTATTCGTCGCGCCATTCGTCATGGTTATGAGTTGGGTCAAAAACAATCTTTTTTTAGTCGCTTGGTTGCACCGCTGTCTGACGTTATGGGCGAGGCTTATCCAGAGTTGCGTGATAAGCAGGAAACAATATGCACGACTTTAGCGTTGGAAGAAGAACGCTTTGCTCAAACCCTAGAGCAAGGTATGAAAATACTCAGTGATGAGGCAGATCGCGCGCGCACGCAGGGCGGCGTTATCCAGGGTGATGTCGTGTTCAAACTCTATGACACCTATGGTTTCCCCGTCGATTTAACGGCAGATTATGCACAGTCCTGTCAACTCAGCCTGGATATGACCGGTTTTGATAAAAATATGGATGCGCAGCGCCAGCGTGCCAGAGCAGCAAGTCATTTTACTACCGATAAATCAATAAATATAAGTAACGATGTTTGCACGACGTTTATCGGCTATGACAATTTGAGTGCAGAGGCAGAAGTGGTTGCCTTGTTTAAGCAAGGCGAGTCAACCAATGAATTGGCGGCAGGGGAGCACGGTATCGTTGTGCTCGACAAAACCTCATTTTACGCTGAGTCAGGTGGTCAGGTTGGCGATCGTGGTCAGATTACAGTTGGTCAAGGGATGCAGAATTACTTTACTGTAGAAGACACGCAAAAATTGGCTGGTGGTAAGGCCTATGGTCACGTTGGCAAAGTAGTTGACGGTACAGTACGAGTGGGTGATAAAGTCAATGGCCATGTTGATGCAGAGCGTCGCATTGATACGGTGCGCCATCATTCCGCGACACATCTTTTGCACGCAGCTCTGCGCCAAGTCCTGGGTGAGCATGTTGAACAAAAAGGTTCTTTAGTTGAGGCGGCGAGACTGCGCTTTGATTTTTCGCATCCACAGCCTGTAAACAAACAAGAATTAGAGACCATAGAAAAAATAGTTAATAAACAAGTTATAGAAAATACAGCAGCCAGTGTTACTGTCATGCCAATTAAAGAGGCTATGGCGAAAGGTGCTATGGCTTTGTTTGGCGAAAAATATGGTGATTTTGTTCGTGTGCTTGGTTTTGGTGACTTCTCTGTTGAGCTATGTGGCGGTACTCATGTCGAACGTACGGGCGATATTGGTTTAATTAAAATTACCAGTGAGTCAGGTGTTGCTTCGGGTATACGGCGTATCGAAGCCGTATGTGGCAACCACGCCCTGGCTTGGCTCGATCGCTTAGAAGCGACTGTTGATGAAGCAGCCAGTTTAGTTAAAGCCGATCGATCAAATTTAGCCGGCAAGGTAAAACAGCTGGTGGATAAGCAACGTGACACTGAAAAAACACTTGATCAGCTGCGCCAGAAATTGTCAGTGCAGGCAAGTGGTAGCTTGGCCGATCAAGCAATAGAAATTAGTGGCATCAGATTGCTAGCCGCTCGTGTTGATGGTGCTGATGCAAAATCATTGCGCGATACCGTTGACCGACTGAAAGATCAGCTAGCACCTGCTGCAGTGATATTAGCCGCAGTCGATGGTGGCAAAGTGAAACTAGTTGCCGGAGTGACGAAAGGTTTAATAGAACAATTGCCTGCCAATCAACTGATTAATGTTGTGGCAGAAAAAGTGGGTGGCAAAGGCGGTGGTCGGCCCGATATGGCACAAGCGGGCGGCAACAATCCCAGTCAGCTCGATAATGCCCTGGCCTTAGTGCCAGATTGGGTTACATCTAAGCTTTAGCTTTACATTGGTGCTTCCAATTTGAGCTAATTTAGCGTTTAATGACGGGTTTTTTATAGGCTTCATGGCTTTAGTTGCGGGTACTCTCGCAACTGGATCCGCATTGGTTACTCTACATGACACTCGTTGTGCAAAAATATGGCGGCACTTCTGTCGCTAATACAGAGCGTATTAACGCTATAGCAGACAAGGTGTTGTTGGCCAGACAATCAGGCGACAAGGTCGTTGTTGTCGTGTCTGCCATGAGCGGTGAAACGAATCGTTTAATCGGTCTTGCAAGAGAAATTACTGATCAGCCGAATCCTCGTGAGCTGGATGTTTTGTTATCCACTGGTGAGCAAGCCACTAGCGCATTGTTGTCTATAGCTTTGGCGGAGCGTGGGCTTGAGGCGCGCTCTTACACGGGAGCTCAAGTACGTATCTTGACCGATACGATGCATAACAAGGCGCGTATTGTGGATATTGATACGGCGCGATTGCAGCGTGACTTGGATAATGACAAGGTGGTTGTGGTTGCAGGTTTTCAGGGTGTTGATGCCGAGGGAAATATTACCACACTAGGGCGTGGCGGTTCCGATACAACAGCGGTTGCGTTGGCTGCAGTTTTAAAAGCGGATGAGTGTCAGATTTATACGGATGTTGATGGCGTGTACACCACGGATCCGCGAGTTGTGTCCGCTGCGCGTCGAATGGATCAACTGACTTATGAAGAAATGTTGGAAATGGC
>CAYURS010000084.1:0-4878 GCA_964447165.1 uncultured Thiotrichales bacterium | reverse complement strand
TTCGGCGGGTTTGGGTTTTCCGGTTATGACAGTTTTACTGTATATACGATCGAGCTGGAGCTAAAAATTAACCGCCAGGTTGATGGTCAACGCTTGTTTGAAGGTACGGCGCAGGCACTGTCTGGATCAAACAACCTGACTTATCTTGTGCCAAACCTGGTGGCAGCGATGTTTACTAATTTTCCGGGCAATAGCGGCGAGAGAGTGCGTATCTCAGTTGTGCCAGAGAAGAAGAAATCTATATCAGAAAAGTAATAAGCCCTGGTTTTTTTTACACTATATCTTTAAGGTACGAACCCACACATGAAAATACTGACACTGAACAATATCTCCGTAGCCGGACTTGAGCGATTGCCCCGTGATAAATACGAGGTGGCTTCTGAGATTCAGCACCCCGATGCCATTTTACTGCGTTCTTTCAAAATGCATGGCATGGACATTCCACCATCACTTAAAGCAGTGGGTCGTGCTGGCGCGGGGGTGAATAATATTCCTGTTGATGAAATGACCCAACGTGGTATTCCTGTTTTTAATGCGCCGGGTGCAAATGCCAATGCCGTCACCGAATTGACCATTGCCGCTATGTTGCTGGCCGCACGTAATATCTGTCAGGGCTGGAAGTTTGCTAGTGAATTAGAAGGTGATGATGCTAGTATCAGCAAGGCAGTTGAGGCAGGCAAAAAGAATTTTGGTGGTTTTGAGCTGCCAGGTCGTGCCTTGGGTGTGGTAGGTCTCGGTGCGATTGGCATTGGCACTGCCAACACTGCCATGAAGTTAGGCATGAAAGTGCGTGGATTCGATCCTCAAATTACAGTGCAAAGTGCCTGGCAGCTCGCGTCGGATGTTGAGAAAGCCAATGGTATTGATGATCTATTGACTGGAGTCGATTTTGTTTCTTTTCACGTGCCATTGATCGATGCGACACGCAATATGCTTAATGCCGAGCGTATTAAATTAATGAACAAAGGTGCAACGATCATTAACTTTGCACGCAGTGGCATTGTTGATGACGAGGCGGTGGTTGCGGCGTTGGACTCTGGCTATCTCAATGCTTATGTATGTGATTTCCCGACTAACTTATTAAAGAATCATCCGCGTGTTATTACGCTACCGCATCTTGGTGCGTCGACGGCTGAGGCAGAAGAAAATTGTGCCATTATGGTGGTTGATCAAATTAGAGATTACCTTGAAAAGGGCTGGATCAATAATTCAGTGAACTTTCCTGTTGTGAATTTGCCACGTGCGGATTCAGGTGTACGTATTGCTGTGACCAATGCCAATATGCCGAATATGGTAGGGCAGATCTCTACTGCAATGGCTGATGCTAATTTGAATATTATCGACATGCTCAATAAATCACGTGGTGATGTGGCTTACACCTTGTTTGATATCGATGGTGAAGTATCTGGCAGTGTGATTGAAGAACTGTCTAATATTCAGGGCGTATTGAATGTTCGTGTTATCGGCTAGCCTTGCTAATGGCCGATAAACTCGATCTTGATCAGGTTCGTGACAAAATTGATGCGCTGGATCGCCAGTTGCTCGATTTAATCAGTCAACGTGCCAAACTTGCGCAAGACGTTGCGCGTATCAAGCGTGATGATGGCGGAAATGACAAGGTGTTTTACCGACCAGAGCGCGAAGCTGAAGTATTGCGCCGTGTGATTGATAGCAACCCTGGGCCATTAAGCAACGAAAGCATTCGTTTTTTGTTTCGCGAGATCATGTCTGCTTGCCTGGCTTTGGAGCAGCCAATGAAAATTGCCTACCTCGGCCCACAGGGTACCTTTACTCAGTTAGCCACTCATAAACAATTTGGCCATGCTGTAGAGACCATCGCTTTTACTTCCATTGCCGATATTTTTCGTTCTGTATCAGCCAACGAGGCCGATTTCGGTGTCGTGCCGGTAGAGAACTCGACAGAGGGGATTGTTTGTCAGACTTTAGATATGTTTGTTGGCAGCTCACTGCAAATTTGTGGTGAGGTTGAGCTACGTATTCATCATCAATTGATGTCTAAAGCTGTGTCATTAAATGACATTGATGTGATTTATGCGCATCAACAGTCGTTCGCACAGTGTCGCCAATGGTTAGATGGCCGCCTTGCTGATGTGCAGCAAGTGAGTGTTAGTAGTAATGCTGAGGCTGCACGTATGGCAGCAGAAAGCGAGACTGCTGCGGCGATCGGCTCAGCAACAGCGTCAGAGATTTATGGTTTAGCTATTTTGGTTTCTAAAATTGAAGATGCGCCAGATAATACCACTCGATTTTTAGTGTTAGGCCGACATCCGGTTAAGCCGAGCGGTAAGGATAAGACATCTTTATTGTTGTCTACGAGCAATCAATCTGGTTCATTATTCGAGTTAATACAACCGTTTTCTGAAAATAACGTGTCGATGACACGTATTGAGTCGCGTCCATCACGCCAGGCAAACTGGAACTACTTATTCTTTGTTGATATTGAAGGCCATGTTGAAGACGCGAATGTGGCCAAGGCTATCGAAAAAGTTGAGGCAAAAGCTGCGATAACCAAAGTACTCGGTTCTTATCCTGTCGCGTTGTCGTAAAGACGATATTGATGCCTATTTTAGTTAACCGTGTTGCCATCCTTGGGCTCGGCCTGATTGGTGGGTCTTTAGCTTTAGCCTTAAAACGTGCTGCTGCGGTATCAGAGATTGTTGCTTGGGGTAGAGACCAGCAGCGTCTTGATAAAGCGCTTGCGATGGGTGTTGTCGATCGTGTGACAACGAATATGGCTGTTGCCATTGCAAAAACGGATGTTATTGTGATTGCGACCCCCTTAGGTACCATGTCAGCTGTGCTTGATCAGCTTGTTGCTGTGTTGCCAAGTGATATGGCCGATAATGTAACAATCACTGATGTGGGTAGTGCGAAAGTACGTTTGATCGAATTGGCAAGGTCTCGATTGAATGAGCAATTCCCCCGATTCGTTCCAGGGCACCCCGTTGCAGGTGCAGAGCATAGTGGCTTTGAAGCGGCTACAGCTGACCTATATGACAAGCGTCGTGTAGTGCTAACGCCAGTGAGCGATACAGATGCTGCCGCAATACAGTTGGTGACCGAGCTGTGGCAGTGCTGTGGTGCAGAACCCGTTATTATGGATGCACAAGCCCACGATGATGTGTTAGCGCTGACCAGTCATCTGCCTCACGCAGTGGCGTATTTGTTGGTTGATTTATTGGTACAGCAAGGTGGCCAGGATGCACGTCAGTTTGCAGCGGGTGGTTTTTACGACATTACGCGTATTGCTTCGAGTAGTCCCGAGATGTGGCGTGATATTTTTAATGACAATAGCGATAGTGTGGTGAAACTATTGGATCATTACATCGATGGGCTAAGCGCTTTCAAGCAAGCCATTGCTGACGGTGATGACGAGGCGTTGATGCAAGTCATGCAGCGCGCCAAATTAGCACGAGATGATCTGGCCTAAGCTGGGATCTAAGTAAGTAATGGTATCAAGTTACCGCATATAAAAAATGAACAAACTAACTTTTATTAGCAGTCCTATTGTCTCCTCTGGAGATCGCCCGAGAAAATCTATTCGTGGTGAATTGCGTGTGCCAGGTGATAAATCGATTTCCCACCGGTCAGTTATGCTTGGCGCTATCGCTGAAGGCATTACCGAGGTCAGCGGTTTTCTTCAAGGTGAAGATAACCTTGCGACAGTGAATGCATTTCGTGCTATGGGTGTGGAGATTGTTCAGCATAATGCAACACAGTTGACGATTGTCGGTGTCGGTCTGCATGGCTTGAAAGCGCCACCTACGACGCTTGATTTAGGCAATTCGGGCACATCAATGAGATTGTTGAGTGGATTGTTAGCGGGCCAATCATTTAATTCGGTGCTGACCGGAGATACGTCCTTACTAAAACGCCCGATGCGCCGAGTTACATCTCCTTTGACTGAGATGGGTGCCAATATTGCGACGGCTGATGCTGGCATGCCGCCATTATCCATTACTGCAGCAAGAGGCTTGCGTGCGATCGATTATGTCATGCCCGTGGCGAGTGCGCAGGTGAAGTCGTGTTTGATTTTGGCTGCGCTTTATGCCAAAGGTGTTACGCGGATTACCGAACCTGCGCCGACGCGTGATCATACCGAGCGTATGTTGGCAGGGTTTGGTTGTATCTTGGGTAGAGAAGGGGCCAGAGAAGGAGATAGAACAGGCAATACCATTGTGGTGGATCCGCAAGGGGTGCGTTTAAGCGCCAGCAAGGTGGATGTGCCAGCGGATATTTCTTCGGCTGCATTTTTTCTGGTGGCAGCGTCTATCGTGCCGGGTTCTGATTTGTTGCTACAGCATGTAGGCATCAATCCGACGCGTATTGGTGTGATCAATATTCTTGTGCAAATGGGTGCCAATATTACACTTCAGAATGAACGAGAGATGGGTGGTGAACCAGTTGCCGATATTCGTGTACGTTCAGCCAGCCTGAAAGGTATTCATATTCCTGAAGATCAGGTGCCCCTAGCAATTGACGAGTTCCCAGCATTGTTTATTGCGGCTGCTTGTGCGACAGGCGAAACGGTGTTGACAGGGGCTGAAGAACTGCGTGTAAAAGAAAGTGATCGTATTCAGTCAATGGCGGATGGCTTGCTGGCGATAGGTGTGGATGCAGTGCCGCGTGATGACGGAATTGTTATTCAAGGCGGTGGCAATATTGTTGGTGGCGAGGTTGATAGCCATGGTGATCACAGAATTGCGATGGCTTTTACCATGGCCGGTTTAGTTGCTAAGACGCCCATCTCGATTCGAGATTGTCGCAATGTGGATACCTCATTCCCTGATTTTATCGAATTGGCGCGCCAGGTTGGCGTCAATGTTGAGTTAGCTTAAGGAGCCTCTGATCTATTCA
>CAYURS010000083.1:0-4920 GCA_964447165.1 uncultured Thiotrichales bacterium | reverse complement strand
CAATCGTCAGGATTTGTTTGAATTTCGCTAGACTCAGCAAGACGCCGTCTTTGTGTGGTAAGGCGCCGCCTGATAATCCTGTGCCTGCACCCCTGGCAACGACTGGCACTTGCTGTTGATAGCAAAGTTTCAAGATGGCTTGAACTTGTTCAACAGTCTGCGGTAGCACGACAACAAGCGGCAGTTCACGATAGGCTGACAGCCCGTCGCACTCATAGGGGCGTAGATCTTCTTGTTGATGCAATACGGCATCGTCAGACATTATTTGACTGAGGGCTGAAATTAGCTGTGTTTTATCCACGACGAGTTAACTCACAAACCAAGTAAAATGAATAATAATTCTACCTGATTCAGTGCGAAATGGGCTATTTTTCAGTGTCTATGAATTATGGCCGGGATTAGTGAAGATGTTTGTGAGGCCGATGTGGATTTGCTTAGGGCTGTTTGGTTATTAACAATCAGCACCGTCAAAGTGTTCGGTTTCGATGCGGTTCCTGCCAAGGTTTTTGGCACGATAAAGTGCGATATCAACACGTTCGATCAGGCTGCTAGGTGTTTCGCCAGGGCGATACATGGTGACGCCGGCGGAAAAAGTAGTGAGTGGAAATTCGAGGTCGTTGAACTTGATAGTTGTTTCTGCGGCGGCTTGTCTAACTTTGATAAGAGCGCGTACGGCGCCTTCATGATTAGTGTTAGGTAAGATCACGGCGAATTCTTCACCGCCATAGCGAGCGACCATGTCATGATGCCTAAATATAGCGAGAACCTTTTGGCAAAAGACACGAAGTGCTTCGTCACCGCCAGCATGGCCGTAGTTATCATTAATTGCTTTAAAGTGATCAAGGTCAATTAATACTAGGGTGAGAGGGTAACCATAACGCTGTACACGGCCTATTTCATCTTCCAGGCGCCGCATAAAAGCACGACGGTTAGGTAGGTGAGTTAACTCATCTGTCATGCTCAATAGGTGGACACGTGCAAGCTCATCACCTAATTGTTGGCTATTGCTTTCGAGGATTTTTAGATAATTTTGTGTATCATCAAATTTATTCGCAAGACTACGGTTGCCACCGATCAATTTTTCAACAGCACTTAGAATAACTTCTTTTAACTCTGATAAATTCTCTATCGTTTCAGAGCGCAATACTTCTTCGCGTTCGAGTTCAAGTAATACCCCAAACTGTTCGCTTTGGCGTATTGCATCGTTGAGCTGTTGGCTTAGTGTTGTTTGGATGTGTTGGATGCGTGAACGGTTACCTTCAAGGATTTTCCGCAATGCCTCATCGTTGTTTACATCGAGGTCATCAGGGATGGTCTCTTGTAGGGGTGTCGAAATATCGGCTATTGAGATTGTGTCTTTCGTTGCTGCGCGTTCTTGGGGTACGGTGGTCGATACAGCATCGGGTTGCTTGGTAGTGGCCTGATATTCATTAGCAGCAAATCCTAAGCCAGTGAGTATATTGCTTATTTCTGTTTGAAATTCAGGGTATTCTGCTGAATCAGATGATGCAAGTTTGGCCACAAACTCTTTAGTGATTTCTTTCAGTGCATTGATTTCGGAAATTGATAGCGGTGGGGTCAGCCGCATTTGCATTAATTTGAGATCAACTTTTTCTGGTGAGTCAGGAGCCAGATGTTTTCCGTAAGCATCGAGCAGCATACTTAGCAGTTTTGCATAGCCATCTTGCACATCGATTTGTGACGATTCAAAATCGCGTAGCGTACGTTGGACGTGCGCATAAATTGCTTTGCCCGTTGCACTTTGGTGTAAGCCATCCAGTAGGCGCATGATTTTGCGCGCGAGCACCGATTTTGGTTCGCTGGTTGTAATGACCTTTAGTGTATGCCCGCCTAGCGGATCGATTTGATGCATGCTCGTTACTTTAAGTATGTTATGAAATGGATGAAATGTTCTTAAATGGGTGTTGTTATTATAGCCTTATAGGTTCCTACTAATAGTTTCAGAGCAGTTTTTATGCCATGAAAATTTTTCTTTATTTTTCAATAAGATATGGCTGTTAAAAATTTTATTTCAATGCTTATGTAAACAAACCCGACAATCTCGGTAGCCATAATAAAGCTATGACTGATGCAATGTATAGTCATTACATACGTTATAAATAATATCGATGGCAAATGCAGGGTGTCGCTAAATACATTAATATGTGCGTCCCTGGGGTCAACAGGCTCTGGAGTTTACCAAATATCAGGATTCCCATGTTCTCAGACAATCAAACCATCGCTGGCTATGACGACGAATTGGCGCAAGCCATTGCTGATGAGGCAACACGACAGGAAGAACATGTCGAGCTAATTGCCTCAGAAAACTATGCCAGCACGCGTGTTATGGAAGCGCAAGGCTGTGTTATGACGAACAAGTATGCCGAAGGCTATCCTGGCAAACGTTACTACGGTGGTTGCACCCATGTCGATGTGGCTGAGCGTTTAGCAATAGAAAGAGTCAAACAGTTATTTGGTGCAGATTATGCCAATGTGCAACCGCACTCTGGTTCGCAAGCTAACGCAGCAGTTTATATGGCGTTATTGCAGCCAGGTGACACGATTATGGGCATGAGCCTAGCGCATGGTGGTCATTTAACCCACGGCAGTCATGTCAGTTTTTCTGGCAAACTCTACAACGCGGTGCAATATGGTCTCGATGACAGCGGTAACGAAATCGATTATGACGAGGTAGAGCGCCTGGCTAATGAGCATAAGCCAAAAATGATTGTGGCTGGGTTTAGTGCTTATTCGCGCATCGTTGACTGGGACAGATTTCGCCGCATTGCTGATTCAGTGGGGGCTTTTCTCTTTGTCGATATGGCGCACGTTGCTGGGCTAGTGGCGGCGGGAATCTATCCAAACCCTATTTCTATTGCCGATGTGGTGACATCGACCACCCATAAGACCTTAAGAGGGCCACGTGGTGGGATTATTTTGGCAAAATCTAATCCTGACATTGAAAAAAAGCTTAGCTCTATGGTATTCCCCGGCTCGCAAGGTGGGCCATTAATGCACGTTATTGCGGCTAAAGCAGTTGCATTTAAAGAAGCGCTCGAACCCGGTTTTGTCGATTACCAAAAGCAAGTTGTTGAAAATGCTCGGGCTATGGCGAAGACTTTAATCGAGCGTGGCTATAAGGTAGTTTCTGGTGGCACAGATAACCATATGTTTTTGCTTGATCTGATTGCTAAAGAAATTACCGGTAAAGAGGCTGAGGCCGCATTGGGTGCGGCTAATATTACCGTGAACAAGAATGCCGTGCCAAACGACCCACGTTCGCCTTTTGTCACCAGCGGCATTCGCATTGGTACGGCTGCGATGACGACGCGTGGCTTTAATGAGGCAGAGGCTGTGCTATTAGCCAATACCATTTGTGATGTGCTCGATGCGATCAACGATGAAGCAGTGATTGCTGATGCAAAACAGGCAATGCTTGATTTGTGTAAGCAATTTCCAGTCTATCGTGCTGCTTAACATTACACCTTCAGCCAGATTATATGCGCTGCCCATTTTGTGATGCGCAAGACACGCGAGTTGTCGACTCGCGTCTGGGTAATGGCGGTGACAGCGTTCGCCGTCGCCGCGAGTGCAATGCTTGTAGCGAACGCTTTACCACGTACGAAACCGCAGCGTTAAATTTGCCACGCGTGCTTAAGCACGATTCACGTCGCGAACCTTTTGATGAAGATAAGTTGCGTAACGGTATTTTAAGAGCCTTGGAAAAACGGCCGGTTAATGTAGATCAGGTTGAAGATATTATTCACCGCATCAAGCATCGCTTACTGACACAAGGAGAGCGTGAAGTGAATACCAAGCTAATAGGCTCATGGGTTATGCAAGAGTTAAAAGATTTGGACGCTGTTGCCTATGTACGTTTTGCCTCGGTTTACCATAGTTTTGAGGATATTGCAGCGTTTAAAAAAGAGATAGAGGATCTGGAAAAGAACAAATAAAGAGGAATTGCTCTAATTTTTAGTTTTATCTGTCTTTAACCTTTGCTATTTTATGTCTATTTTACCCACATTAATATAATTTTTAGGCATTTTTTAATATTTAACTGCATAAATATACGTTAAATTGAGTTAAAATTTAATGTATGCCCCACACCTGACGTTATTGGATCATATGAGTTATATTGGTCAAAGCATTGAAATTTAAGCGCGTGGATCACGGCTTTATGGCGCAGGCGATACGGCTGGCACGACAGGGCTTGTATACGACAGAGCCGAATCCACGGGTGGGCTGTGTCATCGTTAACCAGGGTGTTGTGGTCGGTAGTGGTTGGCATGAAAAAACCGGTGCTGATCATGCCGAGATTGTGGCCCTGAAAGCGGCAGGTGATCGCGCGCGGGGTGCAACTTGCTATGTCACGCTAGAGCCATGTTGTCATCAAGGGCGCACTGGGCCTTGTGATAGGGCTTTGATTGAGGCCGGGGTTGAACGCGTCGTTATCGCGATGGAAGATCCTAATCCGCAAGTGTTTGGTCAAGGTATTACGCAGCTTAAGGCGGCGAGTGTTGATGTGCAGCTTGGCTTGATGGGCGAGCAAGCGATGCAGCTGAACAAGGGTTTTGTTTCACGCATGCAACGCCAACGGCCTTATGTGGTGTGCAAATTAGCGATGAGTTTAGATGGCCGTACTGCTATGGCTAACGGCGAGAGCAAATGGGTTACATCGAGCGCGGCGCGCCTCGACGTGCAGCGATTACGTGCGCAATGTGGTGCGATTATTACGGGTTGTGGCACTGTGCTTAGCGATGATCCGACAATGCAGGTACGTTGGCGTGAATTGGCTGAAACAGGTGAATTGTATTTGCCATTATCAGCTTATTCTCAACCTTTGCGTGTGGTGCTAGACAGTGATTTAACCACATCACCGCAAGCAATTGTCTACGGACCGCCAGGTGCTACGATGGT
>CAYURS010000082.1:0-4923 GCA_964447165.1 uncultured Thiotrichales bacterium | reverse complement strand
TGCGAGTTCAGTTAGCTTGTCAATGCGCATGGCAAGGCGCGTCTCGCAGGAAAAGGGTTGTTCCCTTGTCAAGGGGCGCAACGCAGTCCGTGGGCATTGACAAGCTAACCCAAAGGGCGTTGTTGTGGGGCTTCGCCGCTGCGTTACAGTGCTCGACAAGGGAACAACCCTTGCCTTCGTACTGCGCCTTACTGCGAAGCCCCACAACAACGCTGAATCCGTAATTATCACATTGATAGAGCACTAGTTAAGAGCTGACAGCCTGTGCTAACGAGGCTTCGCTGTCTTTCTCTACTACGGCTGCGTCATGATCATTTTTTGCGGCGGCATCGACGCTATCACTGTCTGCGCTATCATCAGTGACATCTTCATCATTTGCGCTATCTTCGATTTCCTCGGCGGCATGTTCTACATCATCACTAACATCAACTTCATCGCCTTCAACCATAGTAATGGGCGCAACAGCCATTGATCCATCAAACTCTGTGTCGGTATTGCTGTTTGACTTATTATCCGGTCTGCCAGCATTGTCCTCTGCGTGAATGAGATTAAGCTCACCTGGGATTTGACCAATATCACGAATCTCTGCTAATGGTGGTAACTCGTCGAGTTTTTTAAGATTCAAATCATCCAGTAATTTACGCGTTGTGCCATATAGCGCTGGCTTGCCCGGCACATCACGATGACCAATAAGATTAATCCATTCACGATCTAATAAGGTGCGAATGATGTTGGTACTAACAGCAACGCCACGTACATCTTCGATTTCGGCACGTGTAATCGGCTGCTTGTAGCAAATTAAAGCCAGTGTTTCGAGTAAGGCACGTGAATAACGTGGCGCGCGCTCTTCAAACATGCGGTTGATCCATTCGCCATAGGTTTGCCGTACTTGATAGCGGTAACCTGTACTGACTTCTAGCAACTCAAGACCACGCTCTGCGCATTCTGCTTGCAAGGTGTCCAAGGCACTTTTAATCTCTTGTCTGGACGGGGAATCGAGGCCAAATAAGCCTACTATACGGTCTACTGATAAGGGCCGTTCAGAAGCGAACAACGCTGCTTCAATAACTGATTTTAGTTTCTCAGGGGTCAAGGTCTGATTCCTTTATCTCTTTCGCTTTGATGTGAATAGGGGCGTAGGGCTCGGTTTGCACGATGTCGATCAAACCGCCTTTGAGTAATTCTAATATGGCAAGGAAACTAACAATTACGCCTTGCCTGCCCTCTGCCACAGTAAACAAATCAATAAACTCGATAAATGATTGTGCTTTCACTGAGCTCAATATCAAGGTCATACGTTCACGTACTGATAGGGGCTCCGTTGTAATATGGTGATGCGCATATTGTTCGGCACGCTTCATCACATCGTTGGCAGCATGAACAAGATCTTGTAAGGTGATCTTTGGCAAGAGTTTTTCGGCCATTGCTGGTGGGCGCGCAGCAACATCATAAACGTCACGACCCATACGCGGTATTTCATCAATGTTTTGCGCTGCGTCTTTGAAGCGTTCGTATTCTTGCAAACGCCTAACAAGCTCAGCACGTGGATCATCTTCATCGTCAATTTCGATCGGGCGCGGTAAGAGTAATCGCGATTTTATCTCGGCCAACATCGCTGCCATAACTAAATATTCTGCTGCTAATTCGAGTCGAATTTCTTCCATTAGCCCGATATAGTCCATGTACTGGCGCGTGATTTCAGCTAAAGGGATGTTGAGAATATCAAGGTTCTGGCGTTTAATCAGATAGAGCAATAGATCGAGCGGGCCTTCAAAGGCATCAAGAAAAACCTCTAAGGCATCGGGTGGGATGTAGAGATCTTGTGGTATCTGCATCACCGGCTCGCCGGCCACCATGGCGAGTGGTAAACACTCCTGCGTGGGAGCTGGACTAGTTTCAGTTGCTGACATAAATCATTATAGCCTCTATAAGTCCAAACCGCCTTAACGGTAAGACAAACCCATTGCCTGACGCACAGATTCCAGCGTCTCACGCGCAACATCACGTGCCTGATCACAGCCTTCATTAATAATATTGCGCACCAAACGCGGATCATCTTCAAACTCTTTGGCACGTGTGATGATTGCTTCTTGCTCAGCGATGATAGCGTCGATCAGTGGTTTTTTGCAGTCAAGGCAGCCAAAGGCGGCACTACGGCATCCTTCCATCACCCAAGACTTGGTCTTTTCATCAGAATAAACCTGATGTAGATCCCACACTGGGCACTTCTCAGGGTCACCTGGGTCGGTCAGCCGTACACGTGCTGGGTCGGTCGGCATGGTCCTGAGTTTCTTGGTAACAGTATCAGGCGCTTCACGCAAGCCAATGGTATTGCCATAAGACTTGGACATTTTTTGACCATCCAGCCCTGGCATTTTAGCTGTTGCAGTCAATAAGGCTTGTGGTTCAGGCAAAATAATTTTACCGCCACCTTCGAGAAAACCGAGCAAACGCTCACGGTCACTAAGAGTAATATTCTGTTGTTCTTCTATCAGCGCTTGGCCTTTCGCCAGCGCCTCATCATCACCTTCTTCTTGATATTTACGTTTTAACTCTTTGTAAAGTTTATTATTTTTCTTTCCCATTTTTCTTGCTGCCGCCTCGGCTTTTTCATTAAAATCAATATCACGGCCATAGAGGAAGTTAAAACGACGCGCCACTTCACGCGTTAACTCGATATGTGCAACCTGGTCTTCACCCACGGGCACTTGGCCAGCTTTATAGGCCAGAATGTCTGCGCTTTGCAGCAAGGGGTAACCCAGAAAACCATAGGTATCCAAATCTTTCTCGCGCAATTTTAGCTGCTGATCTTTATAGCTGGGCACACGCTCTAACCAACCTAGCGGCGTTATCATCGACAGCAATAAGTGTAGCTCCGCATGTTCTGGCACCTGCGACTGAATAAACAACACAGCAGAACTGGGATTAATGCCAACAGCCAACCAGTCAACAACCATATCCCACACGGCTGCATCGATGCTTGCAGGGTCATCGTAGTCAGTTGTTAGCGCATGCCAGTCGGCAACAAAAAAGAAACATTCGTAATCATTTTGCAGCTCAAGCCAGTTTTTCAATACGCCGTGGTAATGACCAAGATGTAAGCGTCCAGTAGGTCGCATGCCGGATACAACTCTAGAGTTTTGCTGCGCAATCGAATTCAAGCTTGGTTTCTCCTGGGTAATAGTGTGTTGATGGTATCAATCAGCGTCGAATGTGCCAACAGTTCTTAATATTTTGAGGAAGGTTTCTGATTCATTCTCGACGAAGTACTGCAAGAGCAACTACAAAGCAAGAGCTTCATCGCGCGACTAATCAAGATTGAGGGCAGCAATACTACCCTTACCCTCACGCACGAGAACAGGCTCATCATCGAGCCATTCAACCACTGTGGTTGGTTCATAACCGCAGGCGCCACCATCGACAATAACGTCAATGCCATTCCCCATTTGTTGACGAATCTCTTCGGCATCAGCCAACGGCAATGCTTCGCCTGGCAGCATCAGGCTGACGCTCATTAAGGGTTCGCCCATCGCATCGAGTAAGGCCTCACATATGGTGTTATCGGGTACGCGAATGCCAATGGTGCGTCGTCGTGGGTGTTGTAAGCGACGCGGGACCTCACGTGTAGCGCGCAAAATAAAGGTGTAAGCGCCTGGCGTTACCGACTTAATCATACGATATGCGATATTGCTGACTCGCGCATAGGTAGCAATCTCTGATAAGTCACGACAAACCAGGGTGAAGTTATGCTTGTCTTCCAAACCGCGCAATCGGCGAATTGCATCCATTGCTGTTTTATCACCAATATGACAACCCAAGGCATAACTCGAATCTGTTGGGTATGCCACAACACCGCCTTTGCGCAGAACTGTCGCCACTTGCTCAATCAATCGCGGCTGTGGATTGTCAGGATGAATAGGGATAAATTGCGCAGACATAACAGTAAAGAGATGTATTAGTGCACACTGTTCAAGGCTAGCACATTGTGCTGCCAGATAGGTTTACATTGCTCAGGTAATGGCACCACCTGACCCAGCTCGCGACGGCCTTTTTCAGGGTCATGAAAATCAGAACCTAGCGATGAGTATAAGTCGTAATCAGTCGCTAATGCAGCGGTAATACGGATATCATCATCATTGTGGCCACTACCAATCACCTCAATAGCTTCGCCACCCACATCAACAAAATCTGCCAACATTGTTTTCATTTTAGTCATGGTGAGTTTATAACGCGCCGGGTGCGCCACCACAGCAACACCACCGGCACCTTTAATCCACGACACAGCCTCTTCAAGGGTGGCCCATTCGCAACTGACATAGCCTGGCTTGCCATTAACCAAATAACGCTTAAACACCTGCTTCATATCTTTAGCGTAACCTTGCTCGATAAGCCAACGGGCGAAGTGGGCGCGGCTCATACTGTCTTGCTGACAATATTTTTGCGCGCCCTCAAAGGCACCTTCGATACCGTGGCGCTGTAAATCTTTAGCCATACGTTGCGCACGTTCTGAGCGTACGCTTTGCTGCTGCGCCAAACCAGCAGCTAAATTGGCATTTTCCGGATCAATACCCAGACCGACAATATGCAGTAAGTGCTTGCGCCAATTGACTGAAATTTCTACGCCATTAACCAAGTGCACACCGTTTTCGTTAGCCACTGTCCGCGCCTCGGCCAGACCATCGGTATTGTCATGATCGGTCAGTGCCAGCACATCAACGCGCTGATCTGCCGCGCGCTGCAATAGCTGCGTCGGCGTCAACGTACCATCAGAGAAGGTCGAGTGAGAGTGAAAATCGTATTTCATAGCTTCCTTTTTACGCAGTCAACAATCATAAAATATGGATTACTATATAATGACGAGCTTTTCTGCGCGTGCGAGCTGTATCACCATGAAACTGCTGTTAGATTTTTTCCCCATTATAC
>CAYURS010000081.1:0-4994 GCA_964447165.1 uncultured Thiotrichales bacterium | reverse complement strand
AGTTAGCCAAGGCAACATCTTTACCAACGACGGTGTAGTAATCCATGTCAGCATTCTCACGCTGCAACTCAATGATCTGGTCTTTAATCAAACGCAGGTCATTCATCGTCACCGGATGACGGTCTTGATGGCTAGCCCAATCAGAGCCCTGCGATCTCACTGTACCAACAATATAAGCCATCTTGGCTTCGTCATCAGCCAATGCCGCCACTTCGGGTGTATCCATAAGCGCGATATATTCTTCATAAATAATCGCCATCGGACGCTGGCCCCATAATGGAGCAGTCACCAAAAACGCGGTAATAATAGTTAAAATTAACAACCAAACCACGGCTTGTGGCAAACGGTGATTGTCTTCCATAATACCGCCCAAGCTTTCATGCTCCCAAACGTGCTTAGCATGTTCGTTCTGGTCATCGCTCGCCATCGTATAGAGCGGTTTATCGTATTTCCAAGCCATGAGGCTATTCCTCCCAGGAAAACTTAATTACTTCAAACTCAAGATAAAGTCCATAAGATAACGGATTTCGCTATTCGGCGCATAATCCGGAACGATTGGTGGATAAAAGCTCTCACCATCAACATAATCATTGTAATCCGCGCGCCATTGATCGTAGTCAATATCATTACCATCGACATCGACTTTACCCCAAAGGTAGTCGAAGCGAGGCATGATGGAATGCGGCTGAACCAGCCTTGGATTAAAGAAGTGCATCATCATCCATTCTTTTGATGAGTTACGTGAACCGACATGCAAGAGATCAGGCCCTTTACGGTCTGAACCAAATGCAGTTGGCGCTTCACCGTTAAAGTCACCCAAACGTGGTGGCAAACCAAAGTACTGCCAATCCTGGGTCTGCTCAGGCAATAGCGTATGACACCACCAGCAACCTTCTCGCACAAACATCGTTTTACCACTACCCACATGATGCTTATCGCTGTCAGTGGCAGCTGTCAACACTGACTCAGCGCTCCAGTTGCGCGTTGCGCTAACATTTTCAATATAAGAAAATGTTTCACCTTCGTAGTCGCCGCGTGACACCAAAAATACAGCACCTTCAGATTCAACGGCATCGCCAACCCGCCCCTCTTCTGCACTCAAGGCTTGAACTGCTGCACCCAAAATATTCGGGTTACGAATCGCACTGGGGAAAGGTGTGCCTGCTGCGTAAACATAAGCACTTACTGGATCTATCTCCGCACCACTAATCGGATCTTTTTTGATCGTAACCGTCAACGGCTTGCCTTTGCCTCGCAGCCAAGGATCCGCATAGGAGAAACCAGAGTTATGACCATAGGATAGACCTTTGACCAAACCGGTTTCCGTTACACCCACATTATAGATGGTCAAGCTGGGCATATACAGCGTGATCAACATTGAACCACCCAGAGCGATACCGAACATACGGGTACCAATTTTATATTCTCTAAAAGCCATTCTTCTTTACTCCGCTAAAGGTCAGCGCTATTCGTATTTTTGTGATGAATTTATACGAGCAACTATTAACGTTCGTAGGCGATTTCATGTGGCAAACGCCCTACTGGTACTGGCGTACCGGCACGAGCTGTCATCCACATATTGTAGAGCCATACAACATTACCAGTGAATACCATCGTACCGCCAACCCAACGCGCAATCATATAGGGATGCTCTGCAATCACTACATCAATGTACGGTACTTCGTAGATCTTGGCAGCACCCTGAATCAAACCGGCAATAGTGATTGAGATCCAGTAAGTAGCAAAACCAATCAGCAAGAACCAAAAATGGAAGTTAGCCAACGCCAACGAGTACAGCTTACGACGCAGAATCGTCTGCAGACCATAGTACACCGCTGCCGCTTCAAGGAAGGTTGAGAAACCCAGCAAGGCCAAGTGAGCATGCGCCACGATCCAACCCGTACCATGAACATACCAGTTAATCGCTCGCGTCTGCTGGAAACCACCCTGCATATTTAGCGGAATAGCCAACATAACACCCGAAATGGTGAAACGAATTTCGATGTTATCGACAAAGTAATGCCATTTGCCGGTCATGGTAAGCAATAGGTTCGACACGAATGCAATGGCAGGCACCAGAATCAATACACCTTCAACTGAGGCGAAAGATTTCAGCCACTCAGGCAAAGGTGATGACATCAAGTGGTGAGCCGCTGGTGTTGAGTAAAACACTACCACCGACCAGAAATGCAAGTGACCAATACGATGGGAGTACAGCGGGTTACCAGTAATTTTCGGCACGGTGTAATAGGCAATCGCCGCTGCAACCGGGGTAATCCACAAGCCAAGAATGTTATGCGCGTGCCACCAGGTCAAGTAGGCTTCAGTCAAACCGGTTAGAGAGAAATACTCTGGCAGGTTGCCAACAAGCACCACGATCAGCAGCATAAATATAGCTGAACCAAAGAACCAGTTAGTGGTATAGATACCCTGTGTCTTACGATTTATAATGGTCATCCAGACGTTCATCCCCAGCGGCAACAACACTGCAAACAGGAGAATCAAATCAATCGGCCACGGAAAATCAGTGTATTCACGGCCTGAAGTGACACCGACCCACATCAGACACAAAGCAACAGAAAGGCTAAGATTCCAATTAAAGCAAGTCCAGACACCCAGCTTTTCAGACCAGAGCTTGGTATTACCTAAAGCCGGCGTGATGTACATAAAGGCCATCGCAAACGCCATCGAGATCCAGCCGAAAATAACGGCCATGACGTGAACTTGGCGCATATGACCAAAAGCAAACATGTAACTACCGGTAACAAAATCCGGGAAAGCAAGTTTTGCCGCGTTGAAAGAACCTAGCCCTGTGCCAATTATGAACCAAATGATGGACGAAAACCCAAAAAAGACAGCCGCAGAACCTGCGGGGATATCTTCGTTCTTGGCAAAGAGATACTTGAACATGAAACCTGTACTCCGTTTAAAACGTAAACTTATATTAAAAATTATTATCCAAAAATGCTGCTGCTTTCGACCGCTTTATTTGAACTAAACGCGGCCTAATGTTTACCTGGCATCATCAAATACCACGCGAACCACATGCTTGAGAAAGCCAGCACAATACAAAATATCGTTGCAATAACAGTCATCATTACTATTTATACCCCTGTTCAGCGGCTATCGCAATTAGGTGGCAGCACGTGCTTGCGCTTCTAACACGCCATGGCGTGACACTGCAACCATCATAATGGCCATGAAAGCAAAACCAAACACGAGCATACACCACATCATGAAACCCATAAAAGTGGTTGGGTCATAAACTGAAGAACCCCAACCGCCCCAGTCGTCAAAACGACCGCGACCCAGAGCACACATCATAGCGGCACCAAAGACGCTGCCATTGCCCATGCCTGTGGTAACACCTGCCACCAGGCTCACCCAAAAAGTTTTCGAATATGGCGCTAAATTGTCCATATTAACTCCTTATTTTCATGCCACGCGCAATTGCTTGCCTTGGCGTATTCAGTATAGTTCACAAAGAGACAAGCCGAACACTAAGGCTTACCCTACAAAAAGTCGGGAGAATATTCACATAATGGCTCTTTTGAGTCAAGTCTTGATGTGCCTTGAACACAAAATGAATAAATGGTTTTGTAATAAAAAAATCGTTTAAAATATAAATAAGTCAATCAAATTAGTGATACGCAATGCCCCATAAAAATTGGCAAAACTGGATTTCTCTAAAAGAAATTATTCTCTATCTCATCGTTATTGTTAGTAGTTTATTCATAAGCGGCTACTCAGTACACATGTTGATCGGTGGGCTGGTTAGCGAAACAACCGAATACATTGTTATCGCCGTGGTATGCGGACTGATGGCACTGATTATCGGCTTCATGATCTACGACGTCAAAAAACATCGTCAAGAACAGGGCTGAGAAGCCCCCAGGCCGATTATTTATAGATACGAAGACTGACTAGCGCATCCTCGTAAACAGCCAGAGACGCAAACTGGCCGCGATGGAATACGTATTGACGCTTCTTACCAGACATATCGACACCGGTCAAACCAAATGACTTGCCAGCGTAATCGGAAAAAAAACGCACCTCTTTAGCCAACGCAACCTGCTCATCATTGCGCAACTTAACCGTGACATGCTGCTTGCTCACACTGAGCGCAACTGGTGCGCTTGGCAACAACATAAGTCGACCAGAAAGAATTCGGTTACCGCCAATAAACGCCATAAAACTAGCGAGAAACATCAGCAAATAAGCGAATACCTGATTATTCTGATACCACAGCACGAGCGAATAGGCGCCAAGCAGAATAACCACCGGCAAATACAATAAGGCATCCCATGCCGCACCACGGCGATCAGGCGTCAGCCTGTAATCACTGTTCGCCATAGCGCTATCCTGCGTCGGCCAATGTCTCTGTCAGCAAAGCGTCCATTTCACCATAAAGCATACGGCCAGGGCGCCTGAATTTAACGTGCTGGTCTGCGCCAATGACAAAAGTCCACGGGTCACCCAACACACCAAAAGCAGTAAACGCTTCGGGGTTCATGTACTGATCCATATGCAAAAACAATACGTCATCGCCGTATTTATTCACCATCGCTTTTAGCATTTGCAGTTGCTTGTCGCACACCGTGCAATGTCCAGGCGTGGCAAATTCCAGCAAAATCGGCTTATTCAGCGTCAATGCTTCGTCAAGCGACAATTGATACATACGCGCATCAGGATGCCGGTACGTGGTAATACGGCTAAAATCACCGCGCACATCGGCCAAGGTCTTGGTTTTAAGCGAAGGCGCTAGCTCCCCCACCTTTAACTTTCCAGGGTTAATATCGCAGGCAACCAAAAGCATCATCATCGTGATAACCATAAATATTACTGTATATCGTTTCATCTCAAATTGACCTATGTTGCTGTGTTAGCAACGTCTTTTTCCCAACCAACACAAGTACGAAAAACATTGTAGCCCCAGATGCAGTTGGCCAACAGTACCGTGCTGCCAAAGATACCCATTGCTGCCAACCAGGGGC
>CAYURS010000080.1:0-5043 GCA_964447165.1 uncultured Thiotrichales bacterium | reverse complement strand
CACTTGGTTTAAGCACACGTACCCACGATGCACTGAACCAAACGCCAGCTTGTGTTACCACCGACTCGCCTTCTGCCAATTTGGCGCGAATCGACAAGGCTTCGTCAATAGTGCGGCAAATATAAACGCGTGACAATATGTTTACTATGGCTTCAGGTGCCCTCACTTTTGAGGCCATCGTCGCCAGGTCGTCAAATGCCGGATTATTTAATGAGGATGCATCGCGCGCCGTTGATGCGGCACCAGCCAAACTCAGCAATTCGAGCTCGCCTTGTTCAAGCTTATCTAATACTTGTGCATGTGCGTTTAAGTCATCAACACACACGGCTTGTAAATGAAAATCGAGTACGGACTCAACCGCCTGTTCCCACCCTTTGTCAACTTCAACAATATTTGCCAAGCGTTTAGCTTGAGTGAGGCCACTTTGTGCCAGCCAGTCACTTACTTGTTCTTGTTGGCCACCAAGTGCAGCTTGCTGTAAACCTTGTAATGAGGCCAGCTCATGGGTTAGCTGTTGGCGTTGACCACGTTTTTGTTCCAGGCCTTGCTCAACGGATGATTGCTTTTGGCGCTGTCCACTCAGCGTTTTAGCGTATTGTTCCAGGCTTGCGCGTGCTGTGCCAAGCTTATCGCTAATGGCTATAGTGGTTGTTTCTAAGCCTTCTATTTCAGTTTCGTCATTAGCCAAATTAATATCAGCAATCTCGCTATCAAGGCTTTCGTTTTGTTGTGTTAATTGATTGCGGCGCTGCTCAAGGTGGTGACCGCGTTCGCGTTCCACTTCTGCAACACGATGTTGTTCAGCCGATTTTGCTGTTAATGCATTCCACTCATTTTGCCAAACCTGCATCAAGGCTTCTAATGCAGCTAATGCAGTAATATTGCTTTGTTCACTTTCATTGAATTGTTGCAGACGGGGTTCATTTTCAGCCAGGCTTTGCTGTAACTCGGTGACCTTAGTGTTATCTTGCCCAATATGCGCATTGGCATGAGCCCAGGCATTATCGGCACTTTCCAGCTCAGATTGTTGCTGTGTCTTCTTTTCTTTAGCGCCGTTAACGGACTCTTCAAGGCGGGCTATGTCAGCACCTAAGCCATAAAACTGTGCTTGTACAGTATTTAAACGCGTATCGTCTTGCGTTCTCTGCTGACGTTGTTTTTCAAGGCTGGTCTCGACATTGCGTAATTCAGCCTGGCGCTGCTCAAGTTTGTTTTCGTCTTCACGTAAACTGATTTGTTGCTTATCGACATCCACTTGCAGTGTCTGCCAACGCAACACCAACGCCTGTGCTTTAAGTTCTCGCGACTCTCGTTTTAAGGTCTTATATTGTTCGGCAGCTTTCGCTTGACGATCCAGCACGTCAATGCGCTTGCCGATTTCGTCACGAATATCGTTTAAGCGACTCAAATTTTCATGCGTATGGCGCAAGCGGGTCTCAGTTTCGCGGCGACGTTCTTTGTACTTTGAGATGCCTGCGGCTTCTTCCAATAAATGGCGTAATTCATCGGGTTTGGCTTCGATCAGACGTGAAATCATGCCCTGTTCAATAATGGCGTAACTACGTGGACCTAGCCCTGTACCCATAAAAATATCGGTGACATCACGACGGCGACAACGTGTGCCATTGAGAAAATAGGTTGATTTACTTTCTCGCGTTAGTAAACGTCTTATCGAAATTTCACTGTACGAGGCATACTGCCCACCAGCAGCGCCATCGCTATTATCAAAGATCAGCTCAACCGATGCCTGGCCGACAGGTTTACGGCTGCTCGAGCCGTTAAAAATAACATCGGTCATCGATTCACCGCGCAGGTGTTTGGCTGAACTTTCGCCCATTACCCAGCGTACAGCATCAATAATATTGGATTTACCGCAGCCGTTAGGGCCAACAACGCCGACAAGATCACCAGGCATAGCGACACTGGTGGAATCAACAAAGGATTTAAAACCAGCAAGTTTGATTTTTTTTAGGCGCATTTCACTTCTATTTTATAGAGATCGTTGCACGAGACAAGGGACAAAAGAAAAATGAGGGAAAGTCATCCTGATTGAGGCGGAAAACACGCGTAAAACGCTGCCAATACGTCCGTCTTGGCAAGTTTTTCAACGAAAATCAGGGTAATTTTAACCATTTCTACTTGTCAATTGTCTCGTGCAAAGGTCTCATGGAACAGGTTGATCATAAAATTCATCGTTACCACCCTGATTCGGTACAATACGGATTTACTCATTAGAATACAAAGATTATGGCAACTACAGCTAGCAAATCACTCGAGACCTTTTCGAACCCCAACCCTGAACGAGATTATACGATACGAATCCATACCCCGGAATTCACTTGCCTGTGCCCAAAGACCGGGCAACCTGATTTTGCCACAATCGACATCGAGTATGTAGCGGAAAATGCATGCATCGAACTTAAGTCATTGAAACTGTATATTTGGTCGTTCCGTAACCAGGGGGCCTTCCACGAAGCAGTCACTAATTCGATACTCAGTGACCTAGTTAAGGCCTGCGTGCCGCGCTTTATGCGCATTAGCGCTAAATTCAATGTGCGTGGCGGGGTATATACCACTATTGTGGCCGAACACCGGGCACAAGGCTGGGTGCCACCTCAGTCAGTCGTCTTGCCACAATAGTCCCAGACGATCTCTACCTCTCCCCCTATTTCAATAAAATAGTGTTAACCACTAAGTCATCTTATCTAGGATCACTCTATCTAGGCATCGATTTTGGTACCTCAGGCTGTCGGCTTGTCGTTATTGATGATGACGGCAAGCAGCTTAGTTGTTATTCCACCCCACTGCCTGTATCAACACATGGCGCTAGATGTGATGCCAGCCACGCCGAACAAAACCCAAATGACTGGTGGCAAGCGCTGGAATACTTGGTCACCAGCAAGCTCGATAGTGCGCTCAAACAACATATTGTTGCCATCGCTGTCGATGGCACCTCAGCCAGTTTGCTACTGGCTGATCAGTACGGTCAGGCTTTAACCCCCTGCTTAATGTACAACGATCAGCGCGCAGTTGATGCCGCGGCGCTTATTGATAATGTCGCCCCTGCTGCGTGTAGCCCTGTTCGCGGGCCAAGCTCAGCACTGGCAAAATTACTTTATTTCGAGCGGCAATTTATCGATGGCGCTTATTATGCGCTGCATCAGGCAGATTGGATCAGTAATCGTTTAATGGCGCAATTTGGCCACTCTGACAGCAACAACTGCTTAAAGCTAGGCTATGATCCTGAGGCCAAACAGTGGCCAGGCTGGCTGCTCAACCTGGTTGCCAACTCTGCCTTATTACCAAACGTCACGGCAGCAGGAAATTTTGTCGGATATATCGATAAAACTATCGCTGAATCATGGTCACTAGCCAATGACACACTCATTGTCTCCGGCACAACTGACAGTATTGCTGCATCGCTCGCAGCCGGAGCGATACAGCCAGGTGATGCCATCACCTCGCTAGGCAGCACCTTGGTCGTTAAAGTGGTGAGCGAGGCTCCTGTCTCATCAGCGAAATATGGTATCTATAGCCATCCCTATGGCGACCACTGGCTAGCTGGTGGTGCCTCTAATAGCGGTGGCGCTGTGCTGCTCAAGCATTTCAGCTTAGAACAAATTGAAGCCATGAGTGAATACATTGATCCCGAGCAAGATACTGGACTCGATTATTATCCATTAGCTAGTGTTGGTGAACGTTTCCCTTTTGCTGATCCGAATAAACACCCCAAGCTGTCACCTCGCCCTGAACAAGACAGCGTATTCTTTCAAGCCATGCTTGAGGGCATTAGTCATATCGAACAGCTGGCTTACCAGCGTCTGGCAGAACTCGGCACCACCCCAGTAACACGTATCATCAGCGTCGGTGGCGGCAGCAAAAACAAAGCATGGCAGTGTTTACGTCAACGTAAATTGAACTACCCGCTGACTAGCGCCCTGTCTGATGAAGCCGCCTATGGCAGTGCATTGCTCGCGCGTGAAGGCTATAGTAAACACCATGATACTACTAATTTTCATCCCTAAGCCTGTACACTTTTATCTGTCATGCAATTCTTACGCGGTGCCAATTTTTTCTTAAAAGGCTTCAGTTTAATGCTGAAACCGAAAGTACGCCGCTTTACGCTCATCCCTTTGGCGATCAATATCACCCTCTTTACCTCGGTCATTGTCATCGCTTATGGCTACACCAATGACCTGATCAACTCGTTAACAAGTCAGCTGGAACACTGGATTATGCAACTACCAAGCTGGTTATCATGGTTGGCAACACTTATCAGCAGTCTACAATGGGTCATTTGGCCTCTCTTTGCCTTATCTGCTCTGTTTTTTTTATTCTTCTTTTTTTCGATGATCGCCAATCTCATTGCTGCGCCTTTTAACGGCTATCTTGCCGAAGCAGTTGAGCGCCACTTAACAGGGCAAACACACAAACCCACTGAACAATTCACTGGCAATCATTTGCTAAAAGATAGTATTGTCGCTGTGATACATGAACTGCGAAAAATCGGCTATTTCGCTGTTCGTGCGCTACCCCTACTACTTTTATTTTTTATACCCGTTTTAAACGTCGCAGCACCAATATTATGGCTAGTATTTAGTAGCTGGATGCTAGCTGTTGAATACCTCGACTACCCCATGTCAAACCACGGTATTCCATTCAAACTTCAGCACCAACACCATAAGCAGCAACGTAGCTTGTCATTCGGTTTTGGTGCTGTGGTCGCATTGGCCAATATTATTCCAATACTGAATTTTATTGTCATGCCAAGCGCAGTTGCGGGGGCAACCGCACTTTATTACCAAACAAATTACAAGCACGCAAAACAACAAACCATTCCGTAGCCGAGAAAAAAACCGCTATTTGATCCTGAGCTTGCATCGTTTCACCATTTGCTTAAACTAGACGCACCATGACCCATCGTTTTCCTTCACCAATACGGTTGCCACGATCCGTGGCAGTGTTATTCGCTGCTTTATTCGTGACGGCGACCGCCGTCTCTGCCGAACGACCTTATGAGCCGTGGATACTGATTGATACCGC
>CAYURS010000079.1:0-5062 GCA_964447165.1 uncultured Thiotrichales bacterium | reverse complement strand
ATTTTTTTGATTGAGCGGTCAACCGCAGGCCATCGACTGCGTTAATAGTTTTGAACTCAACATATATTTTTATACAAACAATTCAGGTGGATGATATGAATACAATTAAATCAACAGGGCATAACGGTACAGGTGGTGGTTATTTTCCATCACAGTTAGCACGATGGCTGGCTATTTTTATGCTGCTTTTTGTGACCTTGTTCAGCGTATATGGCTGTAATGAAGAAGATTCTGCTGCAACAGAGGGCAACTCAGAGTTGATTATCAGTCTTACTGATGCCGAAGGCGATTTTCTTAGTTACACGGTGGACGTGGTGTCGCTGAAAATGCTGAAAAGCAATGGCGCAGAGATTGAAACTTTGCCGCTAACGACTCGTCTGGATTTTGCTCAGTATGTGGAAGTGACGGAGTTTTTAACGGCCGCTACAGTGCCATCAGGGCATTACACTGGGGCGAAGATTGTACTGGATTTTGGTGACGCTGAAATTACGGTGCAGGATGTAAATGGCGAAGCTATTCTTGCTCGGGTACAAGATGTCGATGGCAATCCGATTCGCCAGATGACGGTCGATGTTAGCTTTAATGGTGACAGCGACTTTGTGATTGTACCGGGTCTACCAGCATATATTACGTTGGATTTTGATCTGGATGCATCCAATGTCGTCATTGTTAATGGTAGCGAAGCAACGGTGGTGGTTAGCCCAATACTGGTGGCTGATACGATCCTTGAAGAGCCGAAACCGCATCGTCTACGTGGTTTGTTAGCGCGTGTTAGTCAGGCAGATAATCTATTTACCGTACATTTGCGCCCATTCCGCCATCGCCTGCACAACGGCTTCGGTCAACTGCATGTCCATGTTGGCGATAACACCCATTATGAAATCGACGGTGTGATGTATGCCGGTGACGCAGGTTTGCGTCAGCTTGATGGGTTAGCCAGTGCAACAGCCATTATTGTTAAGGGTGTGCTGGACATTGAACAGAAAAAATTTCGTGCCAAAGAAGTTTATGCGGGTAGCAGTGTTCCCTGGGGCAATAAAGATATTGTCACCGGCAACGTAGTAGCACGTAGCGGTAATGTGGTAACGGTGCGTGGCGCAACGTTGGTTCGTGCCAATGGTAGTTTTGCCTTTAACGACAGCATCCGTATTACATTAACTGACACAACAACCGTGGTGAAACAAGCAGATATGGGTGACCATACCATTGATGATATATCAGTCGGACAACGTATAGCTGTTTTAGGACGTGTCGACGGTGATATTAGTTTGACCATGCAAGCGCATCATGTGCGTATGTTGTTTACCAATATTGCAGGCACGGTGGTTTCAGCCGGTCCATTGGCAGTCGATCTGCAGAGTATTGATGCACGCCGTATTATGTTGTTTGATTTTGCAGGCACGGGTACTGATCCTGCCAGTGATGCCGATGCAGATAATTATGAAGTCGATACCGGTGCGCTAACGTTGGATAATATCCAATTGGGTGATCCGGTTAAAGTACGCGGCCATGTCACACCCTTTATGATGGCACCTGAAGATTTCACTGCGCAGACCATTTTGGATGCTAGCAATATGCATGCACATTTAGTGACGGGATTTGGTGAAGGCTCGGTCAATGCCATAAGCAATCTTAGTGAGACCGGTTTGCTTTTGAATCTAGGTGAAGCTGGCAGTCAACATCACCTCTACCGTGCGGGTATCAGCACTGATCTGTTAACATTGGTAACCATGCCACTGATAACGCCTCGTGCTTCAGACAAAGGTTTATTTGTCATTGCCCAGGGCAGAGCGATAAGAGTTTATACAAGCTTTAGCCGTTTTGTATCAGCATTGAACAGTGTGCTGGATGGCAATAAAGCGGTGTTGTCGGTACATGCACATGGTGTGTATGATGGTGATGTTAATGAATTGCGGGCGCATAAAGTGACCGTTCGACTTACTTTATAGCATTACTGGTAACTCATAAATAACAGCACACCACCCAATTGGGTGGTGTGCTGTTATTATTGCCATTCAATATTAAGATACGAGAGTCTCGATGAGATTACGAAAAGAGAAGCCTGCCAACAAAATACTCGCCTCAAGCTTTGGCTAAAACTGTTTTATTTTTTTTCATCTTTATTATGGCCTTTCCTGTACATGTACATGCACAGGCAGCGAATGATGAAGATGATTTCTGGTTGTTACTGGACTATCAGCCATTGCAAAATTCACTCTGGTTTTATGGTGGTATTGATGAGGATGATGGCAACTATCTTGGTTTAGCAGCAGAGCTAGCCCTTATCGAAAATCTGTATTTTAATTTTTCTGCAGGCCGACAAAACTACTCTGTTACCACCGAAGAACTGAGCTGGGGTTTTAGTGGCAATATCAACCAGTATTTAAGCTGGCAACTATCAAGAATTTTCTGGGGTAAAAAATCAAGCCTGGAAAAAAATGATAGCCGCTTATCCACAACTCTTTTTTACAGCGAGTTTGATATAAGTCTGTCATATGAAACCGGCGATCTTGAACTTTTTTTTCGCGACTCGGCATTTATCAACCGTGATTCGATAAGCAGTGATCATCATGCATATGAAATAAGTTCCGCCTATAGCGGGTCAAGTTTTTTTACGCGAGTTAGCTACAAAAAACATAATTATGAAAAAAACTTGTCACTACTAGCAAGCAGCCCACGCCTGATTAATCGAATAAACCCGCTGGGCATTCAACAAGCCAGCGCATTGGCAGAATCCGAGATCAGTCTGCTGTTGGGTATTCAGGTGGAGACTATGACTTATACTGTTTTAGTTAGCAGAATTAAATCCGTGGTAACGGAAGACAGCGATAGTTATATCACGCTACATTTGTCAAAAACACTTAGTCGCCACCTTGAACTCGGCATAGATGCCGAACTGCCGGTAAATAATGTGCCTTTTAGTGCGGGGGTTTCTCTGGGTTTAAGGTGGTGAAAAAACATTTGTAACAATCGTTGTAAACCAATTGCTTGATGCTGCGTTAATATAACTAACGAGACCAATAGTATTCAAACAATGACCGTCATTGCGACACAACTGATTGTTGAAAATAGGGTGGGATATGTCGCTGATATTTCAGCTAGACCGAATTACCCTCAGAAGCCTAATGTTAGGCAACGAGATAAAACACTGGACAGAAATGAGCCGGGCAAAAAAGTATTGGACAAGAATAGTCGGGAAATAAAGCGTGTTAAGGAACTGGCAATGAATGAATTTCTAGCCAGCGTGGAACGGCGTGCTTATCGCATGGCTGAAATGGCTACCGGCAATCCTGAAGATGCGCTTGATTTAGTGCAAGATACAATGATGGCATTGGTTAAAAATTACAGCCATAAAACCTCGTTGGACTGGGAACCTTTGTTTTATCGCATCTTGCAAAGACGTATTCGTGACTGGTATCGGCGCAGCAGTGTACGCAATCGCTTTATGGACTGGCTGGGTCTGGCGAGCAGTAAAGCCAACGACAAAAATGATGCGCACGATGAGCTGCTTGACCCAATACAAGTAGCGCAAGATTTGCAGGGTAAAAATCCGGAAGAAATGGCGAAGAACAGCGATGCCGGTACAGCTTTAGATAGAGCATTGAAACAATTACCACTACGTCAGCAACAGGCTTTTTTATTGCGCAACTGGCAAGGGTTGGATGTAAAACAAACCGCTGCTGCCATGGCATGTTCGACAGGCAGTGTAAAAACACATTATTCAAGAGCAGTGCATCGTTTGCGCGTTGCTTTGGAGGATCATTATGAAGCCGGAAGATAAGACCACAGACAATGCTGATTTTTTACTGCGTAGTCGAGCATTGCTTGATGAAAGTGTTGAATCACTGGATGCTGTAACACTGTCGCGTCTCAATCAGGCACGGCAAAAAGCATTAAATAGCCGTCGTGAAACGAAATTTACAAGTCGACTATTGACTGCACCTGGTGCAGCAATTTTTGCCGGCTTTGCCTTGCTTGCTGTGATAACGATGTTATGGACAAATACACCACAACAAACTACACCGCAGCCATTGGCACAATCTTATGAAGATATTCAAATGTTAACCTCAGAAACTGATTTAGAACTGCTGCAAGATTTGGAATTTGTTAGTTGGTTGGTAATCGAAACGCAACTTGACACAGATATTGATGCGGAGACAAAGGGTGCCGGATAGTTTTGTTAAAAGTCTAGGCCGATGTTTGTTATGTGGTTTGTTGCCGGTTTTTAATGTTATGGCAGAACCCCCGTTATCGGCCGCAACACCTTCAATGGCTTTTCTGGAATATCTGGGCGGTGTAGAAAATACGGTTGATGGTCGCTTAAGCAGTCCACTTGAACTGGATTTGGAAGCGCTACTTATTACACAAAGTGGCAGCAGTGATGAAAGAAATGGTCGAAACGATACAGATAAGGTGAAGGCTGGGAATGTGACTAGTAGTGAGGAAAGTGGTAATGAATAAATTAGTATATAAGTCAGTGAATAAAATACTGCCGATGATAATTATCTTGTTTGGTCTATTGCTGCAATCGAAAGTCATTGCTGATACTGTTGCAACAAACACTGAGTGGCAATCATTAAGCTCGCAACAACAAAAATTGTTAAAACCTTTTGCAAAAAATTGGCAGCAATTACCCGCGCAACGTCAACAGAACTTAATAAATGGTGCGAGTCGTTGGCAGGAAATGACACCCCAGCAGCAGGAAAAAGCCAGCCAGCGATTTAAAAAATGGCAACAACTGGAACCTGAAAAAAAGAAAGAATTGCGTAAGCGGTTTGCACAATTTCAGAAAATGCCAGCGGATCAGCGCAGTGCTTTGCGAAAAAAACACCAATGGTTTAAAAGTCTGCCTGCCAGTCAACGTATGAAACTACGGCAGCGCTGGAAAGATATGCCACCGGAGAAGAGGCAGCGCATGCGACAACGTGTTAACAATATGACGCCAGACCAGCGTCGAGCCTACAAACAAAAATTGAGAGATCAACACAAACAAAATACGCTGACTCGCTAAGGTGCCCTAGGTGCTTTTAAGTTTCTCCAAGCTTATCTAGCAAAGCAGATG
>CAYURS010000078.1:0-5070 GCA_964447165.1 uncultured Thiotrichales bacterium | reverse complement strand
GTCATAGCACATGTCTTAAGTTATGCACTACTTACAATCATGCTTTGCTTTATACAGATGGTTCTGCTGGCAATCGCATTGACATTTTTCATGATCAAAACTTCCACCCCCATCTAAACCGATTGATCAACACCCTAATTTTAGCTGCTCTGCTCAAGGTTGGTGTGCTGCTTCGTATTCTCTTCCCCAAGCACACAGTAGATCGAGCGCTGGGTTCAGTTGCTCTGCCAGCTCTGTGGAGGTGTACTCCACTTTTGGCGGCACTTCGGCGTAGACATGACGCTCGACCAATTTATCTTTTTCAAGCTCACGTAGCTGTTGCGTCAGCATTTTCTGAGTAATCTTGGGAATACTGCGTTTTAACTCGCCAAACCTAAGTGTTCGCCCGCGTAACTGATAAAGAATAATGACCTTTCATTTGCCACCAATAACATCAATAGACGTCGTGACCGGGCAAATATTCAAATCAACTACACTCTGTTGTCTTTGAAGAGTGTCTGGAATCTCCATGGCCCTTTAAATTAGCCATTAGGCACCTCTTTGTAACTCACTATGCAAATAGTGCGTACTTGTGAAAACCAAACTATTGCCTCATAGTTTATAAAATATACTAAACATGTAAATTATACCATCCATGTAAATTAAACGACTATGGAGAATAGGAATATGCGCCTTAAACATCTGTTTAGCGAAGCTAAACTAGGCAATCTACACTTACCCCACCGTATTGTCATGGCACCGCTGACACGGTCTCGTTCAACACAGCCAGGAGACATTCCTAACGATCTCAACGTTGAATATTACCAACAACGAGCCTCGGCGGCGTTGATTATTAGTGAAGCCACACAAATCTCACCTCAAGGAAAGGGCTATTCGCTGACCCCAGGTATTTATTCCGCTCATCAGGTTCAAGGCTGGAAGAAAATCACTGATGCCGTGCATGCAAAAAACTCACGAATATTTTTACAATTGTGGCACGTAGGCCGCGTATCGCACCCCAATCTGCAACCTGATAATGCACTGCCAGTAGCGCCCTCGGCGATTGCACCAGAAGGCCAGGCGTTTACCAACGAAGGTATGCTCGACTTTGTCGAGCCACGCGCGCTCGACACTGACGAGATAGCCGGCATCATTGAACAATATCGTCAAGCCGCCATCAATGCCCAGCAAGCCGGCTTTGATGGTGTCGAAATTCATGCGGCTAACGGTTATCTACTTGACCAGTTCTTAAAAGACGGCGCCAATAAACGCGATGATTCATATGGCGGATCTATTGAAAATAGAATGCGCCTAACACTAGAAGTGACTCAAGCAGTGACCGATATTTGGGGTGGTGATCGCGTTGGCATTCGTATCTCCCCCACAGGAACGTTTAACTCGATGTCTGACAGTGATCCGCAAACCTTATACAACCACTTAGTCCAACAGCTAAATGTGTTTAATCTTGCCTACCTTCATGTCGTCGAAAACTTCGCCGGCGCTACAGCTGATGGTTTTGATTTCTCAACTTTACGCCACACATTTAGCCGTGCTTATATAGCTAATGGCGGTTATACAGGCGAATTAGCAGAACAAAGTCTT
This sequence comes from uncultured Thiotrichales bacterium, assembly GCA_964447165.1. Taxonomy (GTDB): domain Bacteria; phylum Pseudomonadota; class Gammaproteobacteria. The sequence continues at coordinate 3,489 of CAYURS010000078.1, read as the reverse complement.
GCAAACGACGAAAGTGATTTTATTGCCTTCGGAACTGCTTTTATTGCTAACCCAGATCTACCGGCACGGCTCCACCAAGGCAAGCAACTGAATGAAGCAGACCCTAATACGTTTTATGGTGGCGATGCCAAAGGTTATACCGATTACCCCAGCCTAGAAGATGGCTCAGCGCTAGCATAACAAATAAAAGCACCTGAAAAGGGTCGACAGAAAATGAGTATTATATGGATTTTCCATCGACCCTTTTATTTTTATACAGATTCGTAATCAGAATTATTCCTGTAAATATTTTTTACTCTGACCATAAACTACTGAGCCTTCCCAGTTACTGGAATAATCTCTAACATGGACTTACTCTGTCACTTCTAACTGTCTGCCACCCTGCCCTGTTGCAGCATACGGATTAAACGATGGGTCATCGGTAGTGACGTAGGTGCCGTCATCTAATTGCCAGGCATTATCATAGGTGCCATCGAGTTCTACGGTGCCGCCATTGGCATCGTTATAGGTTTCCACTTCGCGAATGGTTTCTAGGAATTCGCGGTCACCACGGTCTGTCGCTGCATTTTGTTTGCGCCAGGAGTCTTGCTGCATTGCACTGATGTCACGATTGGTTTTTGAGGTGATACGGGCACGATCAGCGGCGCCTTTGGCATTAATACCTGTAATTTTAGCATTGTGTTGCGCCATTCTCGCCATCCATTCCTGGCCTGGCTGAGCAGATTTTCGAATCTTTTCAGCTTGTTGTAAATCGAGCTGTTCTGCTGGCATACGCATGGCGTAACCGGGGTTAACCAATATACTTAGAAAATCCATCGTGCCGCCAGTTAATGCATCGGGGGAGCGTGTTCCTGTAAACACAACAGAAGTACCAATAATTTCACGTACTGGTTTACCGTTAACTTGATAAGCAATCAATGCCTGACCAGCACCTGCCCATTGACTTGATTCGACGCCATAAAGATTAGTCAGTGGTTGTAGTTGCGCAAGTAAATCTTGAATTGCATCTTGGCGGTCGTAGTATTCGATTAGCTGTGCATGAGGACGATAACGTTGTACGTAGTTCAGAATGATTTGCTTTGCGTCAGTAACCATGACATTGGGACAAGAATTCCCTTGTGCCTGAAACTGCATAGTGTTGCCTGACCAGTTTTCACCGGGGAGTAGCGATATTAAACCCAAACCATCGGGCGCGCTGGCAACCCAGTTAACGTGTGGTGTGGTTGAGCCACAACCTGAATTATTCTGCTGCCAAACGATACCACCTTGCGTCTTCCAACCAGAGGGCACCATTAAAGATGCAGCAACTAATGGCTTTTCGAAGCCATTACGATCCATGACTTTCACTTGCTGCTCTTTAAAAGAGTTCTTCGTCGAGTTTTCTGCGTACACAGGCATAATCAATAAGCAGTAATAAATCACTGCCAACGCAAGTGTCTTTTTCATGAATCCCGCTCCATGACTAACCTCATTGAATACTAAACCTATTTTAGCTAATCAGCAAAGTGGAGACAGGCGATATACCAATTTGGCTTTGTAATTAAACGGATTCATTCGCTGACCGCCAAGGAGAGCGAGAGGTTGCTACCAATTAGCTTGAGAGCAATTTAATTTGAATTTTCTCTTCACCACATTCTATTGTATCGCCTGAAACAATCTTTTTCCTCTTCCTGGTTTCTATTTTTCCATTGACCAAAACTTGGCCATCAGCAATAACTCGCTTCGCTTCACCACCACTGGACATCATACCTTCAAATTTGAGGATTTTATAAAGCTCGACTGGCTCTTTAGAAATTTCAACTTCTCTCATTCTATAAATAGCTCACAGCTAGCTTACTGCATCCTACAATATTCATTAATAAAAAAATAAAGGATTAAAATACCTTAATATACCTATTGCACCGTAATTCGCTGAATTAATGTGTGACATTCCCCCGGCTCAAGTACACGCACATCATCCGCTGCATTAGCCGATTCAATACAGACCATTGATTGATAGCCATCATCATTAAAATCCACCATGGCTTTAGCATTATTTACCCAGGGATTCCAAACAACGGTTGAGGCACTACCCTCTTTACTGACAATAATTTTACGTTTTAATGCTGGGTCATCGATAACACAATCATTCAGGGTATCAAGATAGATTCTATCAACCTCGCCAGCGATGCGGATATCACCGTGCTGATTTTTTAGTGCATAATTATCCGGTTTATCGAGATACTGGCAACCATCAAGGCCACTGATACGTATCGTACTACTATCACCAACAGCAAAATACGTATGAAAAGCTGCGCCCAACTTAATGGTATTAGAACCGGTATTCATCGCGGTTAATGCTAACTGTAATTGTGTGCCAATAGTGATGACTAACATCAGCTCAAAGGGGTGTGGCCACAGTGGGTTAGTGCCATCACCTTCTAAACCCAAGCATAGTCGTGTACACCCATCAGACAACGATTCGCTGGCGATTACCGCCCATTCCGATGTCCGTACAAACCCATGTTGCGGCAGGCTATTATCTGTCACATGTGGGCCAAACCAGGGCCAACAAATCGGGATGCCACCACGTATAGCCTTATCTTTCATAAACAGGGCTTGCCCACTCATCCAGATAACAACTTGCGTATTTTTTGGCTGGAAATGGGTGAGGTGCCCACCGTGTAAATAAATTTCGGCATCAGCGTATTTATTCGAAATAACAGCCTTGATTAACCCGCCCTCGCCTGACTGAAAAGATAATTGCGAACCTAATCCATACTGGGCATTTAATTGTTCCATTTCTTAGATATTACTCAGCCTTGCAGCCGTTATTGGTCGATTATTATTTCTGATCATGGTTTACTGCCCGAGCGACGGCGGCGGCGCTGCTTTTGTTTGCGAATTTTATCTATCGCTTGTTGTTGTGGCGATTCCGCGCCCTTACGTAATAATTCGATGCGATCACAGAGTTGGCGTCGGGCAAAAAAACGATTGGCACTTTGCGAGCGTGAACGCTGACACTTTATTTCAATACCGGTGGGTTTGTGTAAAAGATAAACACAAGAAGCGGTTTTATTGATTTTTTGACCACCACTGCCAGAGCCTTTAATAAAGCGCTCATCGAGCTGACCTTCATTGATTTCCAGCTCGGCCATACGCTGAGTGAGCGCATTGAGTTTGGCGTTACTGATGGTGGTCATTGCCACAGTTTAACCTTACCTTATACGGGGTAGTCGCCTGGTTCATAGGTCATTATCAAAATTTGTTCACCTCGTCTTCCATTTCGTCCAGGCTTAAATGGCGCACGTCTTTACCCTTCACAACATAAACAACGTGCTCACAAATATTGGCGGCATGATCCCCAATACGCTCTAAGGAGCGGGTCACCCACATCAGTTCAACCGAACGGCGGACTTTTTTTGGGCTATCTTCCATATCATGGATTAATAATCGTAATAACTTGCCATAGCTGTCATCGATATTTTTATCCTGGCGCGCCACTTCAAC
>CAYURS010000077.1:0-5097 GCA_964447165.1 uncultured Thiotrichales bacterium | reverse complement strand
ATAGTGTGTCGTGGCGCTTGGCTAAAGTCTTCTGGTGAGAAGCTGATGCCCAATAGGATAAACGCATGCAACAATAACGCAAAAAATAGCATTAAGGCGAGGCGGTCACCTTGATTGTTAGGTTGTCTGGTGATTGAGTCAGGGATCATAAATTAATGTTCAAACGTTTTTGTACGGCTAAGGCAAGACTACCATTGACGATACCAGCAATAATAGCGACCGTTAGCAGTATTGGCAGTAGGTGAAATAAGGCATCGTGTGGAATAAACAACCAATACGCTAGCCAAAACTGTGCAAGGATATGTGCGATGGCAGCTAGCACGCTGTAGCCTAAAGCACTCAGGTGTTGCTGTGCCAGGGCATAAGCAATACCAATGACGATCAGGCTGGCACAGGCGCCACCAAGGCTTAGAACGAATGTTGGCGACAGAAAGCTACCAATAATGAGGCTGCCGATAAGCACACGCAAGAGCGACACCCAGGCGGCAGTGCGCCAGCCAAACTGCACTAAAACGACAATGGTGACGATGTTGGCAAGGCCAATCTTGACGCCCGGAATAGGGCTGGGTATTGCACTTTCCAGTACGTGAATAGCGATGGCCAAAGCGGTAAACCAGGCAATGATGTGGTCTTGGCGCTCGCTGCCGATAGTTATTTTCACAGGCCTTATATTCACATTTTTTGTCAATGTAATGGTTGGCAATCGCTAAAAATTAACACTGTCAAAGCGCGCAACACCGTCGCCGATAACGCTAAGCGTAATACGATTGGGCAAGCATGCTGTGGTATCGCCATTACGCTGTAGCCAGCCACTATGAATGCATTGTTTGTTTGGGCATGGTGATTCGATAAAAGCGGCTTTGCCATTTTTGATGCTAATAATGCTATCGCCAAGTTTTCCGTTGATGGTGAGTGTTTGGTCACGCAGCAAGGAAAAGCGCTGTGGTGTTTGGTTGGCAACGAATATTTTGACTTCGGTGCCGCGATAATTTGGCCCCCATAAATGCCAATAGAGCAATGGCAGTGCAGCCAGCGTGATAACTATAATAAGCAGATCAAGACGAGTCACGGTAGTGCGTGAATTTCTACAGTGGGCGCAGGTGACACTTCATAAGTCATGCGTTGCGCAAGCTCAGGCGTTATGTAAACCTTGTTGTCTTTATCGATGATCATGACATGTTTTATTCCCATCGATTGAGCAATACGCGGCCAATGCTGTTTGCCAGCGATAAATAATGCAGTTGCGGCGGCATCGGCTGTGGCGCTGTCATTATGCACAACCGTGACTGAGGCGATTGTATCGGCAGGATAACCCGTGCGTGGGTCAATGATATGGTGATAACGTCTGCCGTCGTGTTCAAAATAACGTTCATAGTCGCCCGAGGTAAACATCGACTCGTCTGCTCGGATAGCAATCGATGCAAAGACACCTAAATTACGCGGATGACGTATGCCGATACGCCAAGGCCGTTCGCCAGCCGAGCCAATAGCGCGCAGATCGCCACCGGCGTTGATGATGGCGTTATTAACACCGTGCTGACGCAAGTATTCGATACCGCGATCAATAACAACCCCTTTGGCAAAACCGCCTAGGTCAAAGTGTATAGTTTGGCCACTGTTATTACTGAGGGTGTTTTCATTGATAGTAATCTGATTTAGTGCTGGCAATGTGCTGACAATGTTGGCAACGATTTGATCGTCTGGTGGTGATTGCAGTAGCTCGTCGCTGTGAAATCCCCATGCCGAGATCAAGTTACCCAGTAGTGGATGGAATAGCCCTTCACTCATTTTTGCCAGAGACAAGGATTGTGCGATGAGTTTGGCATCATCCGGGTTAAGTTTGCTTTGGCCTGTTTGGCTTAGCACGCGATTGAGTTCGGTCAGTGGGCCATCTTGCCAGGCATGCCATTGTTGATGAAAATCCTCCATCATCAGGCGAATCTCGCTGCTGAATTTTTCACCCTGTATCTCATCCGTATCAAATAGTGTGAGTTCGACTATGGTGCCAAAAGCAAGGATTTGATTACGATAAATGGGTGTATCGTTTTGATTGCTGCAAGCAGTGATTGTTGTCAACATAAGTGCTATCAGCAACGCCTTGGTGATACATTGGGTGATGCCCGGCACGCCACGTGAACGGCGAAAATAGTTAGCTGAGTTTACGTTCAATGGCATCAAATAAGGTGGCGCTAATATTGAGATTGTAGCGCTTGTCGAGCTGGCGAATACAGGTTGGACTGGTGACATTGATTTCAGTGAGGTAATCACCAATAACGTCTAGCCCAACAAAGACTAGGCCGCGTTGGCGCAATTGTGAGCCTACCTGTTGGCAGATCCAGCGATCACGTTCGCTGAGTTCAACGCCTTTGCCTATTCCGCCTGCCGCTAGGTTACCGCGGCTTTCACCTTTGGCTGGAATACGTGCCAGTGCATAATTAATAGGTTCGCCATCAATCATAAGAATACGTTTATCACCGACGCTGATTTCAGCAATAAAACGCTGCGCCATAACACTGCGTGAACCATTGTGGGTGATAGTATCGATGATGACGGATTTATTGGGATCGTCGATAGCGGTACGAAAGACCGACTCCCCACCCATACCGTCTAGTGGTTTGACGACAACATTTTTTTGTTCATCAATAAAATCACGTAGTTGTTGGCGATCTCGGCAGATTAATGTGGGAGCGCAGCATTGTGGGAACCACGAGATGAAAAGCTTTTCATTAACGTCACGCAAGCTTTGTGGTTTGTTAATCACCAGGCAACCTTTTTGTTCGGCCAGCTCCAATGCATAAGTGGTATAGACATACTCCATATCAAATGGTGGATCTTTACGCATGAGAATGACATCAAGCTCATGTAGTGCTTGCTTGTTTGTGTCACCAAGCTGAAACCAGGATTTATCACTGTCGGTAACCGTTAATATTTGGCTATTGCCATAACTGATGCCGTCACGTATTGAAATGTCATTTTGTTGCATATAATGCAGTTCGTAGCCACGCGTTTGCGCTTCAAGCAACATGGCTAGTGTGCTGTCTTTGGCGGGGTGAATGGAATCAATGGGATCCATGATGACACCAAGGCGATAGCGCATTATTAGGTTTTAACTAGCATTATGTTTTAGCTCATCGAGCTCGCGTGCTGCCGCAAGCAAAGCGAGGCGAGCGATCACACCATAGGCATAAAATCGATTAGGGCAAGCATCAGGAGACATTTTTGCGTTAGGGGAATTACAGGGTTCGGCAAAAGCTAGCGGTTCAAAATGCATGCCTGGTGCATTAAGGTTTTCGGTGCGGCCACGCTCCGTATGAACACGATAAAACCCCCCGACGACAAAATGATCGAGCATGTAAACTACAGGCTCGGCGACGGCTTGGTCATTGCCCCAGCTTTCAAAGGTGTAGACGCCTTCTTGCAAGATCACTTTTGAGACAGACTGCCCGCCCTTGGTTTTTGACATTTTGGTACGTTGTTTGCGATTGAGTTCACGTGCTTGTTCGACCGAATGGATGGTCATAATGCCCATGCCATAAGTGCCAGCATCAGCTTTAACGATGATGAAAGGGGCTTCTTTTATACTATATTCATCGTATTTGGCCTGAATGGCAGTAAGCAGATTGCCAACGTTATGGGCGATGCAATCCTCGCCTTCGCGTTTCATAAAATTAATTTCGCCGCAGGTGGTGAATAATGGATTGATCAACCAGGGATCGATGTCGATTTGTTGGGCAAATTGCTCAGCGACTTGCTGGTAATGGCCGAAATGGCCAGACTTCAGCCGATGGCTCCAGCCTGAACGCATGGGTGGAATAATGATTTGCTCAATATTATCAAGAATTTCTGGCGTACCGTTAGATAGGTCATTATTTAGCAGCACGACACAGGGGTTGAAATTGCTAACACCAACGTGATTGCCGTTGCGGATAAGCGGGTGTAGTGTCAGTTGTTGACCTGATGGTAATTGCTGCGTCTGCACAGATTCTATTTCTGGGTTCAGCGAGCCAATCTTGGTTAAATAGCCTGCTTTGGTTAGAATTTCTTGCAACATGGCCAAACTTTCCAGGTAAGCAGTGTTACGCGTGTGGCTCTCAGGGATGATTAGCAGCTGGTTGGCGTCAGGGCAGATACCTTCAAGCGCTGATTGAGCGGCCTGGATACATAAGGGCAGAAATGCCGGGTTGAGGTTATTGAACCCTGCTGGGAATAAATTGGTGTCAACCGGAGCCAATTTAAAGCCTGCATTACGCAGATCGACCGAGGCATAAAAGGGCGCCGGTGTTTTACGCCATTGATTGCGAAACCAGGTCTCTATAGATGGCTGCTGATCCAGCAAGTGTTGTTCGATCTTGTGTAGTGGACCGGTCAGCGCTGTCGTTAAATGGGGGGTCAAATTGGGCACCGCATGCAGGTTTTCTATGCTCATTGTTCACGATCCAGTGATGATTGGCCGATAGTGTAGCTGATATGCCGTATTAGTACTCACTTGTCTGGAGCATAAGGCACAGGTGATTTGTACGTATTGCAATGGTTGTAACACTATGAAAAGCCTTGTAATTTACTGTCTGGCATATGCAATGTGTTGCGATTGATACCACGATAACGCTATGAAATAGCATTTAGGCGCAGTTTTAATGACCGATGAAATAAGGCCGTTCGACGGAGTTACCATAGTAATCGCCGATGATAGCCAAACTATTAGGCATGTTGTGGTGGCTTTGTTAGGTGCTGCTGGCTGCCGTGTGGTTACTGCCGAAGATGGTTTTGATGTTTTGGCGAAGATAGTTGATGAAAAACCTGATTTGGTCTTTCTCGATATTAATATGCCACGGCTTGACGGTTATCAGGCTTGTGTATTGATCAAACAGAATGACGCTTATTGTGAGACCTCTGTAGTGTTATTGTCAGCGAAAAATAGTGTGTTTGACCGTGCGCGCAGCCGCGTTGTCAAGGCCGATGATTATTTAGTTAAACCATTTAGTCGTGACGAGTTACTTGATATCGTTCGACGTCATGTTAGTGAAAATAATCGCAATGTAGATGAGATAGAGCGCTAATGGGAGATCGGCGTAGTTCTCGTGATCGGCGTAAGGCTGA
>CAYURS010000076.1:1605-5101 GCA_964447165.1 uncultured Thiotrichales bacterium | reverse complement strand
TTCGATTTGATAAAGTTGTGCTTGATTGTTTATCCACCAGCCCCAGCCGATGAAAGCAGCGCAGATAAGGACGAAGGTGAGCGACAGGTAGCCAAGTGTTTTCATCGTAGCGTCGACCTAGGCGTGAAGCGACAAAACATGAGAGATGGTGGCCAGGGACGGAATCGAACCGCCGACACGGGGATTTTCAATCCCCTGCTCTACCCTGACGCTGCGCGTCCCCGCTACCCTGCGTTGTAGTTGGGCAATAAATTTATTATTAATGGTTTCACGCATATTGGACACATAAATAAATGGTGGCCAGGGACGGAATCGAACCGCCGACACGGGGATTTTCAATCCCCTGCTCTACCGACTGAGCTACCTGGCCATTGTGTCCGACCAGCGCGAAGCCAGGTATTAAACGCGTTTGGGCTGACTACGTCAAGTCGCAACTGAATAGGCTTACTCGGGCGCCACATAGCCTTCAGGCTTGGCGCAGCCATCACCAAAAAAGAATTTTTCCATCTCTGCTTCAAGGAAGCTACGCGCCTTAGGATCAAGCGCGCTAAGACGGTTTTCGTTAATGAGCATGGTTTGGTGGCTTAACCATGCCTTCCAGCCTTCTATTGATACATTGTCAAAGATACGTTTGCCAAGCTCGCCAGGATAGGGAGCAGCTTTTAGACCTTCGGCTTCTTTTTTTAGGTGTACACACTGTACTGTACGACTCATTATGATTTTCCAAATATAGCGTAATTGAACTGCTGCAATAATTTGCTTACGGGTGCGGCCAAACCTAGTGATACTGGCTGTTGGCGATTGTACCAAAGCTGAGGTGCGCTCTCCATGACAGTTTCCGAGTTACCAGTAACTTGAGCATGTATTGGCGTGACATATAAACGATAATGAGAAAAGGTATGGCTAAATGGTATTCCATTTGAAATATTGTCTATGCCAAGGCCAAGCTGTTGCTGACACCATTGTGCAATATCAGTTTCAATATCACATTGAGGAAAGCACCATAAGCCACCCCAGATGCCGCTGGGCGGGCGTTGCTGTAACAAGATCTCATTTTGCTTATTGTGCAGCAATAACATGATGGTATGTTTTTCAGGCAAAGTGCGCTTAGGTTTTTTGCCTGGGTAGAGGGTGACAGATTCTGTTTTAAAAGCGACACAGTGTGTGTTCATTGGGCAGAGGTGACACATAGGTTTGCTACGGGTACAAACCGTTGCGCCAAGATCCATAATTGCCTGGGTATAATTAGCGACTCTTCTTGTCGGCGTTTGTTGCTCTGATATATCCCATAGCCGTTGCTCAACGGCAGATATACCCGGCCAGCCTCTGATACCAAAGCAGCGTGATAATACGCGTTTTACGTTACCATCAAGTATTGGCTGGCGTTGGTTTTTTGATAAGGACAAAATCGCGGCGGCGGTAGAGCGGCCAATACCAGATAGATTAATCAATTGTTCTAAGGTATCGGGAAGCTTAGCATCATGTTCGCGGCAAATGATTTGCGCCGTGCGATGCAAATTGCGCCCCCTGGCGTAATAACCCAGCCCGCTCCAATGATGCAATACCTCGTCGATTGAAGCGGCAGCCAGTTTTTCCACACTAGGGAAGCGTACGATAAAACGCAGGTAATAAGGAATAACGGTTTTGACCTGGGTCTGCTGCAACATGATCTCCGACACCCAAACATGATAGGAAGATTGTTGTTGCCACGGTAGGTCTTTGCGACCGTGCTGATCGAACCAGCTAAGCAGGCGGTCGCTAAATTTAGCTTCAGCCATTTCCTGTCTAAAACAAGCTTTTAAATTTACTTTTCAGTTTATCTTCTAGATTTTCTTTTGGTGCTTCTGTGGTAACACCAACTTCACCACTATCGTTAGCCGCGGCATCATCTTTTATGCCTAGCTTGTCGAGCAGCTTACCTTTGAGCCGGCCTTTCTCTTTATCGATTTTTTCTTTGGCTTTTTTCTTAGTTTCGTCACTAATCATGGCTTTTAAATCAGGCTTAAACTTAGGATTGGTGAAGGTGCCACCAATGTTTACAGGTATTTTCAAGCCTTTAAGGTTAGCGAGTTCTTTGCCACCTTGACCTTTCGACGTCTCGACGATCGCAACTTCAATAAAATAATCGATTGACTCGTTAACAAGGTTAGCTTTGCCACGACCAGCAATGCGGAAAAAAGGTGACTTCATTAAAAGATCTTGGTTTTGTAAAAGACCACTTTTAATATTGACAGTACCACTAAGCTCGGCAAAATCAGTTTGTTGCAGTTCGTCATTACTGCTTGTTTTTTTACCGGATAACTTTGCTTTAGCATCGCGAATGATCTTTGATATATTGACGCCTTTCACTGCACCGTTAATAAAAGAAAATTGAATATCGCCATTAGCTGTTTTCTTTATTTGCTCTGGCGTCGAACCACGCATAGTAAGTTTTGCCTTAGCGTTGACAGTGCCGATAATTTTTTCGTCATCGATTAAATCTTTGAGTAAGGTGCCAGCATTCACACCTTTGAGACTCTCATTGACCGAGATGATAGGTGTGTCAAGATTGCTATTGAGCTGAATATGACCCTGATAGCTACCATTATAAAGCGCGGCAGTTAATGGGTGTAGTGTGATTAAACCGCCTTTTGCAGTTAATGTGGTCGCCAGTTGAGTGAGTGTTAGTTTATTTATTTTAAGTGAGCCAACATCAAATTGAGCCTTGGCAACTAAGGTGCGCAAGGGGTGCATCCAGCTATTATCAACCGCTCCCGGTGTAGTAGCAGAGTTGTTGCCAGCGCCGGAGACTGGCGTGTTGGCAGTAGCACTATCTTCCACAGTGGGGGGTAGATAGCGATCGAGGTCGATGCTATCCAATTTTAGTTTAGCGTTGATCGTAGGCTTGCTGAACTCAGAGATACTGAAATCACCACTTAGCTGTGTATCATCCAGTTTAACGCCGAGACTGGTTAGCGACAGTTGATTAGTGTTGCCAGTAAAGTCGAGGCTAAGACTTGTTTTTGCCAAGACAGCGGGGTCAGCAGTTTCTATGGTGATACCGAACTTTGATAGTAGCTCACGCAAAGAAAATTCGTCGATATCAAGCTGACCTTTAAATTGCGGCGAACTAGATAATTGGCTAGCCGTTAATTGTCCTTTGGCTTGAATATCCAAGACAGTAAAAGCAAGGTTTTGCAGCGACAACACATCCTTTGCGATGTCCAAGCTAAGGTCGCTGCTGAAGCTTGCCTCCATCGCTTGCGCTGGTAAAACAGGCCCATTAAGCGTGCTGATGAAGTTAAAGTCACTAATAGCAACCAGTTGATTAGCTAAATCAACGCTGGCCACGCCCTTTATGTTGATATGTCCGCCAATGATCCTAGGCTCACTATCGACATCGAAGTCAATTTTTAGCGCCACAGGTTTGCCTGGCAAGATAGTGCCGACGTTTAGATCAAAATCACTAACCGTGAATTTTTGCGGTGTCTGCTGATCATCCCAGACAATCTCTGCA
>CAYURS010000076.1:0-1505 GCA_964447165.1 uncultured Thiotrichales bacterium | reverse complement strand
CTGGCAAACGGTTTATCACTAAACCCCTTGGCATTACTAAGACTAATGTTATTAGCGCTGAGCCTAATCCACGGAAAGAGTGAAATATCGAGATCACCATCAATAGTTAATTCACGGCCAGTAGCGCTACCAACCTCGGTAATGATCTTTTGTTTAAATGCGTTGGCATCGATTAAAAAATAGGCCGTCACCAATGCGACAATGACAAGTGCAATAATTATCAGAAAAGCTAAGAATAAGCGCTTGACCATTGTGCTCATAGAGGCGTCCTTTAGTCTGTACAAAAGTGAGAGAAGTATAGCATTTGCTATTGACGGTAATATGAGCTTTACCACCATGATCCTGGTCGATTCACGATATAATAAATTGGCAGGCATCAAGCAACTGGATCCGGAAATGGCCTTACCTAAAGGTACTGCGTCACAATTAGCGCTATATTTTGATAACGATAAGCATGGTCGCGGCCAAGGTGTGCTGCATTACCAAGCATTTAGCCATGCTGTGCGCGTGAATCGTGCGATATTAATGCTTGTCTATTGTTGGTTGGCTGCCGCACTGACTGTACCAGTGCCAATCCTGCATCTGATTACCGTGCCAGGGTTTTTGGTTTGCGGTATTATTTTTCTTGTGCAGCAATTACGGTCAAAAACGCATATTGAGCGTGCAGTAGGCTTGTGCCCAGCGCATAAAACTGAAGTTGAGATCCATCTCGACCATCATCAATGGCCACCTATGTGGGTACATTGTCCAGAATGTCACGCCTCTTTGCATCTGGTAACTGATATCAGCTACCAAGAACTCGAACAGAGTCTAGAGTAAGCACTATGCGTGCATTTATGGCCTTGTTGGTGTTAACTATGCTGCTTTGTTCAGCAGCAGCGATGATTTTTTTGCTGCTTTATTTACTAGGCATCATATAGATTTGCTTGGTCGCAGTTGCATTCCTGCAAAAACCGTAATCGCTCTATTATTTCTACGCCTAACGAATAATGCCCCATTCATGAGCGCACAAAAAACACTAACTTCGTCAAAATGCTGGGATTTGTCCATAAATTATTAATAAACCACTAAGAAACCGCTAGACAAGCCGATTAATAGGGGGCAAACTCCTTCTCAGTTCAATTTTTGCAAGATATCGGATTTTTACCGAAATTCGCCTCTATTTAGCGAATAACTCTACTAAAAAGAAAATCAATGACTAATATACTGGTCATTAATGGCCCTAATCTTAATCTGCTCGGTGATCGTGAGCCGGGCATCTATGGTCGTACGTCACTCAACGACATTATTACTGAGCTTGAAACGAACGCTGCAAAACTTGGCTATCAGCTTAGTGCTTTTCAGAGTAATGCCGAACACGAGCTGATCGACAGAGTGCAGCAAGCCAAAACCGAAAAAGTCGATTTTTTGATTATTAACCCGGCCGCATTCACGCATAGCAGTATTGCGTTAGCTGATGCGATCAGCGCGGTTGCCATTCCGTTTATCGAAATTCACTTATCCAA
>CAYURS010000075.1:0-5125 GCA_964447165.1 uncultured Thiotrichales bacterium | reverse complement strand
GGTGTCCGGCCGATTGGGCTTTGATCAATATTGATCACTTTGTCGAGTTTATCCAACCCGGTGATTTTTTCATGTGCGGCAGGCTCAGTGGTGCTTTTATTGATTGCCATGGTGGCCGCACGATAAACCGTATCATTAACCAGACTGGACTTGCCTGAACCCGAAACGCCAGTGACCACGGTCATGGCAGCGAGCGGAAAATGAGCATCAACGTTTTTCAAATTATTACCTTTAGCACCAAAAATGCTCAGCGTATGTTCGGCATCAAATTCAAAGTTGTGCTGAGGAATTTCAATTTTTTTACGACCAGCAAGATAGTCTGCTGTAATGGAGTCGGTATGTTGTAGTACTTGTGCGGGTGTGCCTTGGGCAATGATTTTACCGCCATGAACGCCTGCGCCGGGGCCGATATCGATGACAAAATCAGCAGCGCGTATGGCCTCCTCATCGTGCTCAACAACAATGACTGAGTTACCGAGGTCACGCAAATAGCGCAGCGTATCTAATAAGCGCTCATTATCGCGTTGGTGTAGCCCAATAGAGGGCTCATCGAGCACATACATAACGCCAACAAGCCCAGCGCCAATTTGGCTGGCTAAACGAATACGTTGCGTTTCACCGCCTGAAAGCGTATCAGCACTGCGTTCTAATGTTAGGTAGTCGAGCCCAACATTTACTAAAAAAGATAAACGTTGATTGATTTCTTTGATAATGCGCGAAGCGATTTCGCCGCGTGCGCCAGGCAATTTAAGTCTTTCAAAAAAGGATCTTGCCTGGTCGATGGGCAAGCGCGTGATGTCCGGCATTGAGCATTGATCGATATAGACATTGCGTGCTTCGCGTTTTAGGCGTGTGCCGTTGCAGTCAGGACAATCGTGGGTTGACATGTATTTTGCCAGCTCATCGCGTGCGACAGTGGACTGGGTGTCTTTATAGCGTCGCTGCATGTTGGGAATGATGCCCTCGAACGCTTGTTCTTTAATAAAGGTACCGCCACGTTCACTGAAATAAGTGAATTTAATCACCTCATCGCCAGAGCCATGGAGAATAATGTTTTGGCTTGCTTCGCTGAGTTCTTCAAATGGCACATCAATATCGAAACCGTAGTGTGTAGATAGGGAAATTAATAACTGATAATAATAGCCATTACGACGATCCCAGCCACGAATGGCGCCACCAGCAAGACTTTGCTGTGGATGCATGACAACGCGTTTATGGTCAAAGAATGTTTTTTTGCCGAGACCATCACAGCCTGGGCAAGCGCCAGCGGGGTTGTTAAATGAAAACAAGCGCGGCTCCAGCTCAGCAATGCTGTAGCCACAAACAGGGCAGGCAAAGTTTGCTGAAAAGAGTATTTCCTGGCGTTTTTTATCGTCGATGAAGGCAATACGGGCACGGCCGCCGCCAAGTGCAAGACAGGTCTCAACCGAATCAGCAAGACGTTGTTGAATCTCTGGCCGCACTTTAAAACGGTCGATAACCGCCTCAATGGTATGTTTTCGTTTAAGGTCGAGTTTCTCAAGCTCATCGATTTCAGTTACTTCGCCGTTAACGCGGACACGGACATAACCTTGGCTGCGTAATTGTTGCAGTACTTGCAGGTGTTCGCCTTTACGTTGCTCAATAACAGGCGCTAATAGCATGACTCGCAGTCCTTCGTCGAGTTCGAGAATATGGTCGACCATCTGACTGACGGTTTGTATTTGCAGCACAGTGTCGTGGTCAGGGCAACGTGGTTCACCCGTGCGGGCGTAGAGCAAACGTAGATAGTCGTAGATCTCGGTAACCGTGCCGACTGTTGAGCGTGGGTTATGCGAGGTGGTTTTTTGCTCGATAGCAATGGCTGGTGAAAGCCCCTCTATTAAATCAACATCTGGTTTTTCCATGACCGATAAAAATTGGCGCGCATAACTTGACAATGACTCGACGTAGCGACGTTGACCTTCGGCATAAATGGTGTCGAAGGCCAGTGACGATTTGCCTGAGCCGGACAAACCGGTAATGACAACCAGCTGATTACGCGGGATATCAATATCGATTGCCTTGAGGTTGTGCGTGCGTGCCCCGCGAATGCGGATTGTGTCCATCTTATTTCCTATTCTGGGAGTCTGTTGACGTTTCATTTTTATCACTGCTGGAGCCGCTTTTTTCGCTCTACAAGGTGGAAGGAGTGTTGTGTAGTGGTTCTACACAAGCGACTAACAACGCAGCAGGGCAAAAAATCGGCTCCAGCCTTTCGGGTTATACCCCAAGGACACGTAGTGTTTGAAAAAGCGCCACTTGGCGTCGCCTAGCGCGCCTATTTTTGGTGCTCGTTGTTCGTTTGGAACCACCACACTTCTCTCCTTGCGCCTTGATTGGCGTTTTTTCAGACGTAACTAGTGATGAAAATGAAACGTCAACAGACCCTAAACAACCTGGTAATATACGCGTTTTTCGCAGCAATAATCAAAAGAGCTTTTATCCCCTTGTCATACTCTGGTTTGAATCCGACGGAAAAGCGCGCGACGCTGACCCTTGCTAGTCTCTATTCCCTGCGCATGCTGGGCTTATTTATGATTTTGCCGGTATTTTCACTTTATGCGGTCGAGTTAGAGGGTGTAACGCCGCTGTTGATCGGTCTTGCTCTGGGTATTTACGGCCTGACCCAAGCACTGTTACAGATTCCGTTTGGCCTGTGGTCTGATCGCATTGGTCGTAAACCGGTGATTATTATCGGGCTGGCGATATTTGCGATTGGCAGTGTTGTTGCAGCGATGGCCGACTCTATTGTGATGGTGATTGTTGGCCGGGCGATTCAAGGCGCCGGTGCGATTGCTGCGGCCATTATGGCTTTGGCAGCCGATGTGACGCGTGAAGAACAGCGCAGTAAAATTATGGCGACAATTGGCATCAGTATTGGTTTTGCCTTTGTGCTGTCGATGATTCTAGGGCCAATTCTGAACCAATGGGTAGGTGTGCCGGGCATTTTCTGGATTACTGCATTCTTGGCTTTGCTGGGTATGGTGCTTGTACAGGTAGGTTTACCGAAAACGATAGCTTTGCGTAGTCACCGCGATGCCGGGACAAGGCCTGTGGATATCGCTTCTTTACTGAAAGATGGCCAGTTGCTACGTATTGATCTGAGTATTTTTACCCTGCATTTTCTGTTGACCTCCTGTTTTGTTGCATTACCACTAATATTGCGCGATGGTGCCGGGCTTGAAGCGGCGCAACATCCGTGGGTATATGGCCCCGTTTTGATTATTGCTATGTTGTTGATGGTGCCATTTGTCATTATTGCCGAGTCCAAGCGCAAGATGAAGCCGGTGCTTTTGGCGTCGGTGGCAGCGATTGCCATTGGTCTGTTTATCATGGCGCTGTTATCGTCGAGCTTGTGGGGGATTATTACGGGCTTGTTTATCTTCTTTCTGGCGTTTAATGTGTTAGAAGCGACATTGCCATCATTGATTGCTAAAGAGGCACCTGCCGACAAAAAAGGCACGGCAATGGGGGTTTACTCCAGTGCTCAGTTTCTCGGCGCCTTTGCTGGTGGCGCGATGGGTGGTTGGGTGATGGGTCAGTGGGGGCCATCATCTGTGTTTATGGTGGCAGCCGTGTTGACGGTGTTTTGGTTGTTGGTTATGTTTTCTCTACGTAGCCCGCGCTATTTTAGCAGCCGCATGATTCGGGTTGGCGCGGTGAGTGAAGCTGAGGCGGTAGAGTTTAATACGCGTTTGTTAGCAATAGCAGGCGTTGAAGAAGCAATCGTGATTGTTGATGATGAGGTGGCGTATCTAAAGGTAGATAAGAATACCTTGGACGAAGCAGCATTGGATGCGTTTCGAGTTGCCCAAACAGCGCAAGACGAGGCAGTAGTAACATAAAATTCATCAGTCAATATTGCAATATAATATTGTTACAGGGCGCAGGTACGGGAGAGAGAGATGGCACGAGGCGTAAATAAAGTAATTCTAATCGGTAATATGGGTAAAGATCCGGAAGTCCGTTATATGCCTAGCGGCGCTGCTGCAGCGAATTGTTCGATTGCAACGAGTGAAAGCTGGCGTGATAAAACCAGTGGTGAGATGCAGGAAAAAACCGAATGGCATAATTTAGTCTTTTTTGGACGCTTGGCTGAGATTGTCGGTGAGTATTGTAAAAAAGGTTCTAAAGTTTATATCGAAGGCCGCTTGCAAACGCGTAAATGGCAAGACAAGAGCGGTAATGATCGTTACACCACAGAGATTGTTGCCAACGAAATGCAGATGCTTGATAGTCGTGGTGGTGGCGACCAGCAATCGTACGGTGGCGGTCAGTCGTCACCTCAATCGGCGCCGCAACGCTCTGGCAGCGCGCAACAACAGCCTGCATCGGCACCGGCCCAAGGACAGGCAATGGCGAACGATGATTTTGACGACGATATTCCGTTTTAACCTGCACCTCAAGAGCTTGCCCCCCGCGAAAGCGTGGTGGCAGGGTGCAGTCAAAATTAAATGGGCATCGAGCCAATAATTTATAGCCAATCATAGATGAAGCTTCACGAATATCAAGCCAAAGCCTTGTTTGAGAGTTTTGGTATTAGCTTGCCTGAACACGGTGTTGCTGTGTCAGTAGCGCAGGCCTGTGAGGTGATGGCAAAAATCCCTGCTAACGGCTGGGTTGTTAAGGCGCAGGTGCATGCAGGCGCACGCGGCAAGGCGGGCGGCATCAAGTTGGTGAGCAATGTCGTTGAGCTAGAGGAGGCTGCTAACGAGTTGCTTGGTTCGCATCTAGTGACGCATCAAACAGGGTCGCAAGGCTTGCCCGTGAACCATGTACTGATTGAGCCAGCAATCAATATTCAACAAGAACTGTATGTCAGCCTTTTGCTGGATAGAGCAATTGAACGTGTTGTATTTATTCTGTCGACCGAAGGCGGAATGGATATCGAAACAGTGGTAGCGACCCAGCCAGAAAAAATTCATCGTCTGGTTCTTGATCCCGTTGTTGGTTTGCAGTCTTGGCAATGCCGACAAGTGAGTTTTGACTTGGGGTTGTCACCGGTTTTGATGGCTGCCTTGTCTAAGTTGATGCAATCACTTTATCGTTTGTACGTAGAAAAAGATGCCAGTCTGATAGAAATTAACCCCTTGGCGATAACTGA
>CAYURS010000074.1:0-5125 GCA_964447165.1 uncultured Thiotrichales bacterium | reverse complement strand
CACCCGATTTACGTGCTTGCTTTAGCGCTTCTAATAAGACACTTTTCGACCCATCGACAACCTCATGGTTACCCTGCATTGCACGGTATGGAGAATCTTCAGGCGCCAACCAATTAAAAAATTCCAATACTGTCTCACCACGCTTGATGATCCGTGACACAACAAACTCATCGCTTAGCCAATTACTCACTACCCACGGTATTTTTTCACTTTTAGCTAATTCAATACCATAACGAATATCAGGCCATTGCACAGCTACTGCGTCATAACCAATCTCAGCATAACCATCAAAGATAAATTTAGACTTTAGCCGTTCTTCTAGCAAACCATTATTAATGAGACCACCGGCAGACACGGCAAAAATCTCAGGGTTTTCAGCACGTAATTCATCCAGCTTGTGCGCACGCCGCAGTATGCCACCAGAATTACCTTCTATGCTACAACCACACGGCTCTAGCTCGCCATCCAGATTACCGCTGTAAACTAAAGAGTACTCAATAGCTGCTGCTTGCGTAGGCAACACACACATAATCGCAAACAACATCAATATGTAGCGTAGCAAACCATATTTTCTGTTTTTCATGCGAGGGGAATTTATCTTTCGTTGTATTGAGCAGTAGAGCAACTGCCACTTTTTACCTAACTCTGACCGAACCGGCTTGTTTCATTAGTTGCTGCATTAAACTCACTGCCAACCTCGACAAATATAATGTACGTATAATGGAAAAACAAAGAATCTATTTTAACGTACCTGTCTCGCCAGCCACGAGCGAGACGGTACAATAAAAAAATTAATAGCTTATTGCAGGTGCCATTGCTTTGGCTTGAGCCACCCAATCAGCAACCAATTTTCCACTAGGTACGGCGCGAACAAGTTTTTTTTCTGCGTTAACTTCTTGCATTTTAGTCGTCAGATTTTCTGCATTACGATTGCGTAATTCTTTAACTGAGTCGACACCTGCAGCCTCAAGTAATTCTGAGTATTGTGTTGACACACCTTTAACACGGCATAAATCAGCCAGATTAACCCAGCGTAGTACATGAGAATGACTTAAGCCTGTTTTTGTCTCAAGATTTTTACGACCCTGAGCTGTACCACCTACTGAGAGCAATTTTGCACAGCTACTAATACCATTATCACGCAAAATCTTACCGTATTTAGGTCCGATACCTTCTATATCTTCAATTTTCATTGCCACGATAACTCCCCTTTTATTGTTAGTTCACTGAAATTTGACCTGCCAACAGGCCATCAAAAACCTTGCTCTACTATTTACCAAATAACCACGGCATTCTGACATTTCAAAAATGAACAAAAACTGAAAGTATCTATCGTGCCATACAATATTCCACCATGCTACTATTACAGCTAATGGCAAAGCATATTGTGCTGGCCGATAATAACACGATCAGTAATTTTTATAAGAACCTAACTCATGCAAACAATTAACCCGTTATTTATTGGTCGCGGTGAGGCACCGGTTCATTTAGCGCCTGCTCTTGCCAACCGCCATGGTCTTATTGCAGGTGCCACAGGCACCGGCAAAACAGTCACTTTACAGATTCTTGCTGAAGCATTCTCTGAGATTGGCGTTCCCGTGTTTATGGCCGATGTCAAAGGCGACTTGTCTGGCATGAGCCAAGCAGGCGTCAGCAAAGACTTTCTTGAAAAACGCGCCAACACTATCCAGCTAGAAAATTATCAATACAAGGCATTTCCTACTATATTCTGGGATTTATATGGCGAACTAGGGCATCCAATTCGTACAACTATTTCTGAAATGGGCCCCTTGTTATTGTCGCGCTTGCTCGATCTCAATGAAACACAAGAAGGCGTGCTCAACATCGGTTTTAAAATTGCTGATGATGAAGGGCTACTGCTATTAGACCTTAAAGACTTACGCCAAATGATGATCTACCTCGCTGAAAATGCTGCAACTATTTCGACTGAATACGGCAACGTCAGTAAATCCTCTATCGGTGCAATACAAAGGCGTTTATTGGTCCTTGAACAACAAGATGCCGAAATTTTCTTTGGTGAGCCTGCACTAGAACTCAGCGACATGATGCGCACTACCAGTGATGGCAAAGGTATCATCAACATTCTCTCGGCAATAAAACTGATTCATAGCCCAAAACTTTTTTCCACTTTCTTACTCTGGTTGTTATCTGAACTGTTTGAAGAATTACCAGAGATTGGCGACCCCGAAAAACCACGTTTGGTATTTTTCTTTGATGAAGCTCACCTGCTGTTTAATGACGCACCCAAAGCACTTATTCAAAAAATCGAGCAAGTCGTACGTCTCATACGCTCAAAAGGCGTCGGAGTTTATTTTGTTACTCAGAACCCCTTAGATATACCAGACACTGTGCTCGCTCAATTAGGTAACCGTGTGCAACATGCACTACGTGCCTTTACCCCGCGTGATCAAAAGGCTGTACGTGCCATTGCTGAAACATTCCGTCAAAATCCTGCATTTTCAGCTAAAACCGTCATTACTGAATTAGGTGTTGGTGAAGCACTGGTCTCCACCCTGCAAAAAAAAGGCATACCCAGCATTGTCGAACGCACACTAATACGACCACCCTCTTCACGTCTTGGCCCCGCCACTACTGCAGAACAAAAAGAGGTGATAAAAAACAGCCCTATTCTCGGCAAATATGACAAAGCAATAGACCGCGAATCAGCCTATGAAGTATTAAAAAAACGTGCTGCCCAGGCTGCCGAAGGTGGCGATGTTGAAACTAGCAGTGAGGGTAAAAAGTCAAAAAACAGAAAAACCTCCCGCAAACGTCAAAGTGCAACCGAAGCCTTTTTTAAAAGTGCAGCACGCAGTATAGGCACCGCATTAGGCAGTAAAATGGTGCGCGGTTTATTAGGTTCTTTAATTAAGAAAGCCTTAAGATAATATGACACAGAAAAAAATCACCACCTTAGTCGCCATTGTTATTTTAATTGCTTGGGGTCTGATTTTTGGCTTCCCTGAATCTGACGACACCACTCAGGCGGACAATACTAAACAAACGATAAACAATAACTCAAATATATCAGCCACAGAAAATACAAGTGCCTATGATGACAAGCAACTCATCCAGAGTTTCAAACAAAAACGCTCCAAAGTCTGGATGGAAATTAGTATGGAAGTAACGCGACTCTTGGCAGATGATAACGAAGGTTCTCGTCACCAAAAATTTATCGCAAAGAGCAGCAGCGGTCATACCGTACTAGTATCACACAACATCGACCTTGCCGACCGTGTTCCAGTGTCACGCGGTGACGAAATCACCCTGCGTGGTCGCTACGAATGGACTGATCGTGGTGGCGTACTACACTGGACACATCATGACCCACGCGGCAGGATAGAAGGTGGTTGGATCAAATTTGATGGCCAATCCTATCGTTAATAACAAGACAATAGAGGTTTAGACATGGCGCTATCAAATACCATTACCGGTAGCGGTATCTTGATGCGTCTCATCTTTGCTTGCATCCTGGTCTTCGCAACCTACAATCCCTCTGGCCATTCTTTTTATCACCTTGTTAAGAGTTATCCTGACCAAGCTATTGCTCTGCCCTTGCTGGCATTTTTAGGTGTCATCCTGCTAATCGGTTGGGTGGTCTATCTTAGGGCTGCTGGTCGTTCTTTAGGCTTGATCGGCATTATTCTCGCCGTCGCCTTTTTCGGTACACTGGTTTGGCTGGCGATTTATTATGATATTCTCTCTTTAAATAAACCTGACATACTTATCTATGTTATCCAATTCGTCATCTGTGCCGTATTGACTGTCGGCATTTCATGGTCACATATCCGCCGTCGCCTTACTGGACAGCTCGATACTGATGATGTGGAACAATAACTCAAAAAGAAACCCTATGAAAAAACCAAACACTTATGTCGGTATTGACAAAGATATTCAGGGCGGCATGACTGCTATCGGCAAGGTAATTCGTGATGCCTGGGTATTTGAGCTAATTGCAGAAACGGAAACCTGCGAAGGCTGGATCTTAGTCAGAATTGATGCCTTATTAGATAAGGTGAATGCCGAGTGGGATAAATATGGCTGCTTAGCGAGCCACTTACCAAAAGAACTGTTTGAACGTCATCAAAAAATCCACAATGCAGCCATTATAAAAGCTAAGGCTGCTGGCTGGAGCGGTGAAGTTGAAACGGAGGACGAACCATAAATTACTTACCAAATAAAATGATTTTTAGTCGTGTAACTCAATTTATTACAAAGTAAATTCATATCAAATAGCCTTTGACTGAACTCATGAATTACGCGATAATACGCGGCTAAATGCGCCCGTAGCTCAGCTGGATAGAGTACCTGGCTACGAACCAGGCGGTCGGGAGTTCGAATCTCTCCGGGCGCACCAAATCATAGAAACCTGCTTTATGCAGGTTTTTTGGTTTTAATAAACGCGGGGGGTGATAAGAGCTCAACCGTTTGACAACTTGATGCTTTTTTATTAAGTTGAACGTCGGAGTTTACAACAACGGCACCTGAAGGCGTGAGCATAGCGAATTATGCTCTCCGGGCACGCCAAATTTAGCAACGGGTTACAAAATCTCTGCCAGTCTTTTAATCACAATCCTAGCGAAATCGTAGCGTTTTCAGTTACGGTTTCGAGACCCGATCAATCCATCGTGCAACCTCAATGACTGTCCTCATCGGTCAATCGATCGAGACTATCATAGTCTAAAACGTTAGTCGTTGGCAGCGTCAAGGCATTATTAATCGACTATCAGATTGCCATTAGCCAATAAACCCTCAATAATTTGAGTATCGCTAAGCGAACCACCAGCGGTTAAATCAACACCACTTAATGTTATGTTTTGACTTGCCTCAAAGGTGCCACCACCATCAGTGTCAACGCTGATGACAGTTCCACCATTACCGTCTTGTTCAAAATGCAAGTAATCAGTTAGCACACCGCTCTCTTCACCCTGCAATAAATCAGCGAGGTTGAGCGCATCACCGCCACTACCATTTTGAAAATCAGTAATTGTATCGTTGGCAGGGGTACCTACGGTGCCTTGATCCCCATTCTGCCATACAAAAGTATCCTCTTCGCTGCCACCGGTAAGCGTGTCATCACCCTGACCACCGTAAATGAAGTCTA
>CAYURS010000073.1:0-5142 GCA_964447165.1 uncultured Thiotrichales bacterium | reverse complement strand
TTGATTATTGGAATTATCTTGGCTGGAAAGATCCTTTTTCTAGTAAGCAATACAGCAAGCGCCAGCGTCATCAAGGCAATGTCAATAATCTTCGTACTGTCTATACACCACAATTTGTGCTCAATGGTGAAGATTTGCGTGGTTGGTATAAACGTAACGGTACCGATGGGCCAATTGAAAAAGTGAATGCCGAATTGGCCAAAGCAACGATTGATTTGACACTAGGTAATGATGACGTATCAAGTTTGCAAGTTAGCGCGAGAGTGGAGCTGGCTGACAATCAAAGTGCCAATGGTTATGGCTTATACCTTGCCTTGTTTGAGAATGATTTGGTCAGTGATATTCCGCGTGGTGAAAATAGCGGTAAAACACTGCAACATGATTATGTTGTGAGAAAGCTAATTGGGCCTTACAAGTTAGCAGGGAAAACCGGTAGCGTAAGCGAGAGATTTACCATCGAAGCAGATTGGAAAGACAAAAATCTCGGTGTTGCGGCCTTTGTACAAAATGCAAAAACGGGTGACGTATTACAAGCGCTTATGGTTAAGAATTGTACCTAAGTGCAGCATAACTCTTAATAATGTTTTGCTTGTCATTGGTCGGCACATTCATTATGTATCGCCATTAAAAATCCCCAGACTGACCGGAGTCAGCCTGGGGCGAGGGACGCCAAATGACGACACCTAGGGGGAGCATGGAGGAATATGACGATAGTGCCGCCCTAGCAATCCCTGTTAATAATTATCCATTTCCAGGCGAGACTTACTGCCAACCCTGTCACATTTTTTCGGCTAAACTGATTTAGCCTGTTCAACGGCGTTACCGATATAGCTTGCAGGTGTTAGCTGCAATAGTGTCTCTTTGGCTTCGCCTGGTATCTCTAGCGCGGTAATAAAATCATGTAATGTGTCGCGATTAATGCCTTGGCCTCGTGTTAATGCCTTAAGCTTTTCATAAGGCTGTGGAATGCTGTATCGGCGCATGACGGTCTGAATCGGTTCGGCCAGCACTTCCCAGGCGTCATCAAGGTCAGCACGCATAGCATCGGCATTAGCTTCTAATTTGCCGATACCCCCCAGTGTCGATTGCATTGCGATGACACTATGAGCAATACCAACACCGATATTACGTAATACAGTTGAGTCGCTAAGATCACGCTGCCAACGCGACACAGGGAGCTTTTGTGCCATATGAGCAAGTATGGCAGAAGCAATGCCAAGATTGCCTTCGGCATTTTCAAAATCAATGGGGTTGACCTTATGTGGCATGGTGGACGAGCCAACTTCATTGGCTTGTAGTTTCTGGCGGAAATAACCCACGGATATATAGCCCCAGATGTCGCGACTAAAGTCGAGTAGCACCGTATTAAATTGCACCAGGCTATTGAAGTGCTCGGCGATAGTGTCATGAGGTTCGATCTGTGTTGTGTAGGCACTCCATTGTAACCCCAGTGATTCGACAAACTCTTTACCAAGTATTGGCCAATCTATTTCTGGGTAGGCCGATATGTGGGCATTAAAATTTCCGACGGCGCCATTGATTTTACCAAGGATGGGTAGTGCAGAAAATTGATCAATCTGTCTTTGCATACGGTAGGCAAAGACCGCCATCTCTTTACCCAGGGTAGTGGGTGAAGCAGGCTGACCATGTGTGCGTGCGAGTATGGCTTGTTCGGCATTGTCATGAGCCAATGTTTTGATGGCGGCAGTGACTTCATTCATCAGCGGCAATAAAACATGTTTACGTGCGCCATCAAGCATCAAGCCATAGGCAAGATTATTAATATCTTCCGAGGTGCAGGCAAAATGCAAAAACTCACTAATGGGGGCTAGTTCATCATTTTTATTGAAACGCTCTTTGAGATAGTATTCAATCGCCTTAACGTCGTGATTCGTTGTTTGCTCAATGGCTTTAACACGCTCGGCGTCAGTCACCTCAAACTCATCGATAAGCGTCTGTAGCCAGGCATTGGCACTATCACTTAAAGGCGCGATTTCGCTAATCTCGGCGGTTTCGGCAAGGCGCTGTAGCCAGCGAATCTCTACGATAATACGCGTGCGTATTAGCGCATACTCGCTAAGGTGCTGACGCAGCGCCAATGTTTTTTTGGCATAGCGACCATCGATCGGCGAAATTGCGGTCAAAGAGTTGAGTTGCATGGTAGATTCCATTTTTAATTAGGAGTTAGTAGTCTCTGATTGAATATTGTTGGGTATTGTCTCTAACACACGGTTGGCGGCATTCAGCATACGTTTACGACCGATTATAAACTGAAATCGGTTGCCACCACAGTGGCGCCACAAGACACAGGAGCGAATGCCAGCGAGTAACAGCATGCGCACACGGTCGGCGTTGTATTTTTGGTTGAGATGCCCATCTTGACCATTAATCATAATCTTGGGGCCGAGCTTGCTGATGGTGTCACGATATAGACCGGCTAAATTGGCAATGACGTTTTCATGTGTAGGCGAGAAGAATTTAGCTTGTTCTTTAGCTTGTCCAATGCCTTTAAAAATCTGTCCTTGTAATGCTTTGTTTTTATGTAGACGCTTTTCAAGTGCCAGCAAGTTCACTGCGTAACGTGTAATTTCAATGTCACGTTTGCTGTTATCATCACCAAACTGACGGACAAATGTTGTTAGCCCTTGACGTACGTTTTGGTGGCCATTAAAAACGTCACTGGCATTGTCGGGATGCGTTTGAAACAGACTGTGCAATGCTGTTTCAATAAGCGTTACTTCGCAGTTGCCAAAATGGGCTAATTGTTTGACGGCATCGATGGCCTGGAAGGCGCCGGCCAGTGCAATGATACGGTTTTCTTCGCTATGGTTCATCAATAGAGTTGCCTTTAATTCCACTTTGCAACGATAGTACCACCGCCCAGACAAACATCACCTTGGTAAAAAACGATTGCCTGTCCTGGTGTCACTGCACGTTGCGATTCATTAAACTCTACCACCAAACCTAGTTTATCGTCATGCCGCACACTGCAAGCTTGATCGCTTTGACGATAACGAATTTTAGCATGACAACTTAATGGTAATGGTGGTGTTTCACCGCTGACCCAGTGCAGGGTATCAGCACGTAAGTATTGATGAAATAAACGTGGGTGATTGTGTCCCTGGGCAATCAACAAGATATTATTTTTCATATCTTTGTCGACGACATACCAAGGTTCCCCACTATTGTTGGCGATACCACCTATACCCAGGCCTTGGCGTTGACCCAAGGTATAAAACATCAGCCCTTCATGTTTACCGAGGGTTTCACCATCGACAGTTTGTATGACTCCAGGCTGGGGTGAAATATAACGTTTTAAAAAAGGACGAAAATCGCGTTCACCAATAAAGCAAATGCCGGTGCTATCTTTTTTATTGTGATTTTCAAATTCAGCATCAGCAGCTAGTTTGCGCACGACTTTTTTTTCGAGTTCGCCAATTGGGAACAGGCTATGGCTGAGTTCATGCTGACCTAGGGTGTAGAGAAAATAGCTTTGGTCTTTATTGTTGTCCAGGCCTTTACGCAAACGATAGCGATTATCAACATAGTCGATACGAGCGTAGTGCCCGGTAGCTACTTTATCGGCACCGTGAGCAAGAGCGTGATTAAGCAACACCTTAAATTTGATTTCTTTATTGCACAGAATATCGGGGTTGGGTGTACGCCCCGCGCGATGCTCGCTAATAAAATGCTTAAACACATGCTCGCGATATTCTGCGGCGAAGTTTTCGCCGTCGATATCAATGCCTAGTTTGTCGGCAACAGCGATGGCATCCGCCAGATCAATTTCAGCCGTACAAGGTGAATCGGGATCTTCATTTTCCCAATTCTTCATGAATAAGCCGCAAACCTGATGGCCTTGCTCTTTCAGCAATAATGCGGTGACAGAAGAATCGACACCGCCAGACATGGCTACGGTAATGCGTAAAGAATTTGACATGGTGAAAGGGCGTCAGCTTAAAAGTAAATGTAATCAATCAAGTGGGGAGTGTACGAATTTTATTTCGTTGCAGATTACTATACACGCAGCTCCTGGGTTTTCGTAGTATAAAGCTGGAGTTTTAGGGTTTATAGACTGATGCTGATCATTCAATGGTCAGAAAAATCTGGTAAAATCAGTCCATTATTCAGAACTCCCTTAACAAGCATGAGGTTATTTTAGATGGCTTATGACAATATCACGGTACCGTCTGGCGAAGCCTTGAGTATAAGTAGCTCTGGTGAGCTACAGGTGCCAGCAAACCCGATAGTGCCATTTATTGAGGGCGATGGTATCGGTGTTGATATTACGCCAGTGATGCGCAAGGTTGTCGATGCTGCGGTTAGCAAGGCCTATGGTAATGACAAGAAGATTTCATGGATGGAGATCTATGCCGGTGAAAAGGCCACTAAAGTCTATGGTGATGATGTCTGGTTGCCAGAAGAAACCATAGCCGCTGTGCGTGAATATAAAATTGCCATTAAAGGGCCATTAACGACGCCAGTGGGTGGCGGTATGCGTTCGCTTAATGTTGCCATGCGCCAGCAATTGGATCTCTATGTTTGCCTGCGTCCTATACGTTATTTCGTCGGTACCCCGAGTCCACTGCGTGAGCCAGAAAATACCGATATGGTGATTTTTCGTGAAAACTCTGAAGATATTTATGCCGGCATCGAATGGGAGGCCGGTAGTGATGACGTGAAACGTGTCATTCGTTTTTTACAAGATGAAATGGGTGTCACCAAAATTCGTTTTCCCGAGACATCGGGTATTGGTATTAAACCGGTATCTGTCGAGGGCACACAACGTTTGGTGCGAAAAGCGCTTCAATACGCGATTGATAATGATCGTGATTCAGTCACCTTAGTGCATAAAGGTAATATCATGAAGTTCACCGAAGGTGGCTTTAAGATTTGGGGTTATGAGCTGGCTAAGAGTGAATTTGGCGCAAAAGAGATCGACGGTGGCCCATGGTGCACGATGAAAAACCCAAAAACGGGTGGCGAGATAATCATAAAAGATGTCATTGCTGATGCCTTCTTACAACTGATTTTATTAGAACCTAAAGAATGCGATGTCATCGCCACATTGAACCTTAATGGCGATTATATTTCCGATGCGCTGGCTGCTCAGGTGGGTGGTGTGGGTATTGCGCCAGGGGC
>CAYURS010000072.1:0-5149 GCA_964447165.1 uncultured Thiotrichales bacterium | reverse complement strand
GCTTCGCCTTCTTTTTTCATTTGCTCAAGCTTTGGACTAACTGCTGTCAAAAGTTGAATGATGATAGAAGCCGAAATATATGGCATCACACCAAGTGCAAATATGCTAACCCGGCCTAAAGCGCCACCAGAAAACATATTAACAAATTCTAAAATAGTGCCTTTTTGTTGCTCGAACAAATCTGCTAGGGCACTGGGATCGATACCTGGTACCGGCAAAAAAGTACCCACACGAAATACTATTAGCGCACCAAGAACAAACCACAAACGCCGCTTAAGCTCACCGAGATTTCCCCCACCTATTTTGGAGGCTAGTGCTGCAGCGGAAGCAGACACTTAGTCCTCTATCTTCCCGCCGGCTGCTTCAATCGCAGCACGAGCACCCTTAGTTACAGCCAAACCCTTAACGGTATATATTTTATCTATTGTGCCAGACAACATCACTCGAGCACGGAGAATGCCCGCTGTAATAAGGTTAGCCGCACGTAAAGAGGTTAAGTCAACGATGTCACCGTCGATTTTAGTAAACTCGCTCAAACGAATTTCAGCTGTAACACGACCAACACGCGAGCTAAAGCCAACTTTAGGCAGGCGACGCTGCAAAGGCTGCTGGCCACCCTCAAACCCTACTTTGTGATAACCACCCGAGCGCGAATGCTGACCTTTATGACCACGACCACAAGTCTTGCCCAAACCAGAACCTATACCACGACCAACACGAGTACGAGCCCGTTTAGCACCTTCACCAGGGCTTAGGTTATTTAAACGCATCCTACTGGGCATCTTGAGCTCCTTCAACTTGCAGCAAATACGACACTTTATTAATCATGCCGCGCACACTAGGCGTATCTTCAACTTCAACTGTATGGTGCATACGACGCAAACCTAAACCAGCAACACACGCTTTGTGTGAAGCCAAACGCTTACAGGTACTACGAACCAAGGTAACTTTAATAATATTACTAGCCATTACGATTTCCTAACCAATAATATCGCTAACTTTTTTACCGCGTTTCGCAGCAACGTATTCAGGATCAGTCATTTCATCCAAGCCTTGAATTGTGGCTCGAACAACGTTAACTGGGTTAGGCGAACCAATACATTTCGCCAACACATCCTGAACTCCTAATACTTCAAATACGGCACGCATCGCGCCGCCAGCAATAATACCGGTACCCGGCGATGCAGGCTGCATATATACTTTCGCTGCACCATGATGACCCATGGTTGCGTGTTGCAACGTAGCTTCATTTAATTTCACAGTCACCATGTTGCGGCGCGCTTGCTCCATTGCTTTTTGGATTGCGGCAGGCACTTCACGTGCTTTACCACTACCAAAACCAACTCGGCCGTTACCGTCGCCAACAACCGTTAAAGCAGAAAAACCAAACTGACGGCCACCTTTTACGACTTTAGAAACGCGTCGAATGCCTACCAGTTTTTCATTAAGCCCATCACCTGAGGGCTGACCGTCATAACTTGCCATGCTAAATACCTATTAAGAAACCTTTAAAATTCGAGACCAGCTTCACGCGCAGCATCAGCCAACGCCTTAATACGCCCGTGGAAACGAAACCCCGAACGATCAAATGCAACTTGCTTAACACCCTTCTCTATTGCCAACTTAGCCACAGCAGTACCCACTACTTTGGCAGCATCAATATTGCCGGTATACTTTGCATCTTTACGTATCTCTTGCTGCACAGTCCCTGCGCTAGCCACAACTTCATGGCCATTAGGGGCAATAACCTGTGCATAAATATGACGCGGTGTGCGATGCACGCACAAACGATATTTACTCAACGTTTTAATGCGCGAACGTGTACGTAATGCACGACGTGCTCTAGATTGAACTTTACTAGCCATAGCTTTCTAAGGCCCCTTATTTTTTCTTCGCTTCTTTCAGCGAAATCTGTTCATCAGAATAACGTACACCTTTGCCTTTATAGGGCTCAGGTGGACGATAAGCACGTATTTCCGCAGCAACCTGGCCAACACGTTGTTTATCAGGGCCACTTATCACAACTTCAGTCTGGCTAGGCGTCTCAATCTTGATGTTGGCTGGAATAGCATGCTCTACCGGATGCGAAAAACCGAGAGTCAAATCCAACATCTTACCTTTAACCTGGGCACGATAACCAACACCAACCAGTGTTAGTTTTTTTACAAAACCTTGCGCAGCACCAACCATCATATTCTGCACCAAAGAACGCATAGTGCCGGCCATCGCCATTTTATCGCCTTCTTTTTTCATCGAAAACGACAAGATGTTACCCTCTTGGCTCATCACTACAGAAGGATGGATAGTACGCTCCATCTCACCCTTAGGACCCTTAACTTTAATATGCCCGTCTTTAATATCAACCTTTACATCAGAAGGTATTTCTACAGGCGTTTTGGCAATACGTGACATTTTTCAATTACCTTAAGCAACAGTACAAAGCACTTCGCCACCTTCACCCTGGGCTACCGCAGCTTTCGCTGTCATCACGCCTTTGGAAGTGGACACAATCGCAATACCCAAACCCGCTTTAACTACTGGCAGGTCACCTTTACCTCTATATATACGCAAACCAGGACGACTAACTCGCTTAATTTCATCAATAACCGGCTTACCTTCGTAATACTTTAAACCAATGTTTAAGGCAGGGAAATCACCCGTCGTATCAATTTCAACCGAAGAGATATAACCTTCGTCTAGCAACACATCTGCAATGGCCTTTTTCTCTTTCGAGGCAGGCATGCTGACAGTTGGTTTTGACACCATCTGCGCATTACGAATGCGTGTTAATAAGTCTGCAATGGGATCTGAGAAACTCATATTTTTACTTTATCCTAATAACTCACAAAAGCGGGCAAGTTGTCGTGACTACCAACTGGCCTTAACCAGACCAGGCACATCACCACGCATAGCTGCTTTTCTTAATTTGTTACGACCAAGACCGAACTTACGATAAACACCATGAGGACGACCACTAAGCCGGCAACGGTTACGAATACGGCATGGACTTGAATCACGCGGCAGTGACTGAAATTTCCTTTGCGCTGCTTCACGCTCTTCATCAGGCAAAGAAAGATCTTTCAGTTTTGCTTTAAGCTCAGCACGCCTCGTTGCAAATCGTGCAACCATTTTTCGGCGCTTGACATCGCGGTGTATCATTGACTTTTTAGCCATAAAACTAACTCTTAATTGGGAAATTAAATGCTGCTAACAACGCACGGCCTTCATCATCAGTACGTGCCGTTGTTGTAATCGTAATATCTAAACCACGAATCGTATCAATTTTATCGTAATCAATTTCAGGGAACATAATCTGCTCCTTAACGCCCATACTGTAGTTACCGCGACCGTCAAATGCTTTGCCACTTAAACCACGAAAGTCACGAATACGTGGAATCGCCACAGAAACCAGGCGATCCAAAAATTCATACATGCGCTCACGACGTAGTGTCACTTTGCAACCCACCGGCCAGTCTTCACGTAATTTAAAGCCAGCGATAGATTTTCGTGCTTTGGTAACAATAGGTTTTTGACCGGCAATTTTTGTCATATCACTGACAGCGTGTTCAATCACTTTGCGATCACCAATCGCCTCACCAACACCCATGTTTAACGTAATCTTGCTAATCCTGGGGACTTCCATAGCACTATTATAATTGAACTCATCTTGTAGTTTTTTGACTACGGTATCGTTATAAAATTGTTGCAATCTGACCATGGCTTATATGTCCACGACTTCGTTGTTAGACTTGAAATAACGCACTTTTTTACCGTCTTCAAGTGTTTTAATGCCCACACGATCAGCTTTCTTAGTGATCGGGTTGAAAATAGCAATATTAGAAATATGCAAGGGCATTTCTTTATCAATAATACCGCCCGCAACACCCGCATTAGGATTACCTTTAGTATGGCGCTTAACCATATTAATCCCACCAACAATAACGCGCGCCTCTACAGGCATGACACGACTTACCGTGCCCTGCTTGCCTTTATCTTTACCGGTGAGAACTATCACGTCATCACCCTTTTTAATCTTACGCATGACTATAAACTCTTCGTAATTACAATACTTCAGGAGCAAGCGAAATGATTTTCATGAATTTTTCATTGCGTAATTCACGAGTAACCGGACCAAAGATACGAGTACCAATAGGCTGCAATTGCGCATTCAACAACACAGCTGCGTTACCATCAAAACGAATGATTGACCCATCAGGACGACGAACACCTTTACGGGTACGCACAACCAAGGCATTAAACACTTCACCCTTCTTCACTTTGCCACGTGGAATTGCTTCTTTCACACTGACTTTAATAATATCGCCAATACCAGCATAGCGACGGTGCGAACCGCCCAACACCTTGATGCACATTAGACGACGGGCACCACTGTTGTCCGCCACACTCAACATCGATTGCATTTGAATCATGCCAAACTACCTTTACACTTTGTAACTGTTAAGCGCCTTAACTGGCACCGGATTCGACTTTTCTTTCAATCTTACTCAGGCGCCATGATTTTGATTTAGACATCGGGCGACACTGGGCAATAGAAACCGTATCACCAACTTGCCCTTCATTATTTTCATCGTGCACATGAACTTTTGTCGAACGCTTAATAAACTTACTATAAACAGGATGAGGGATTTTACGCTCAATCAATACAGTAATCGTCTTATCCATTTTGTCACTGGTCACCTTACCGACCAAGGTCCGCACGGTTTTATTCTCTTCTTTAGTCATTAGACGACCCCCGATTTGTCGGCCGATTTCTCAGTAATAACTGTGCGAACACGGGCAATATTACGACGCGCCTGCTGTATTAAATGAGTTTGTCCCAGCTGGCCAGCACCTTTACTCATGCGCAGGTTAAACTGCTCTTTAAGCAAGTCTATTAACTCGGCATTAAGGCCGGCTATATCTTTAGCTCGTAATTCTGTCGTAGTCATTACATTACTGTCCGTGAAACGAATGTGGTTTGAACCGGTAATTTAGCTGCCGCCAACTTAAAAGCTTCACGCGCAATCTCTTCAGTTACACCTTCCATCTCATAAAGCATACGGCCAGGCTGAATCTGAGACACCCAATATTCAACATTACCTTTACCTTTACCCATACGCACCTCTAAAGGTTTCTTGGTAATTGGCTT
>CAYURS010000071.1:0-5213 GCA_964447165.1 uncultured Thiotrichales bacterium | reverse complement strand
GTCGCAGCAGCTTGTCAGCTACTCAAAGAGACCTCCTCTAAAGATAGTCCCGGGGTAAAGCTTATTCTGGTTGGTCAGCAAGACGCCATTACTAATGCTTTATGCCAGCAACAAATGACTGTTGGTGAACGTCTCTCTATTCAACACGCGTCCGAAGTTGTCGCGATGGATGAGTCGCCTACCTTGGCGCTACGCGGTAAAAAAGACTCTTCTATGCGTGTAGCAATAAACCTTGTTAAGCAAGGGGTGGCTAATGCGTGTGTCAGTGCCGGTAATACTGGCGCACTGATGGCCACGGCACGTTATGTCTTAAAAACTTTACCGGGCATTAATCGTCCGGCGATTTGCACTACCTTACCAACGATTGATAGCCACACCCATATGCTGGATCTTGGTGCTAATGTCGATACCAGTGCTGAACATCTTTTTCAATTTGCAGTTATGGGCTCTGTTTTGGTTTCTGCAGTTGACGATATTCAATCGCCAACCGTTGGTTTGCTGAATATTGGCGCAGAAGAAATCAAGGGTAATGAGCAAGTTAAACAAGCTGCGAAATTACTGGAAGGTAGTCATTTAAATTATTACGGTTTTGTCGAAGGTGATGATATCTACCAGGGCAAGGTTAATGTTGTGGTATGTGATGGATTCGCTGGTAACGTTGCTTTAAAAAGCAGCGAAGGCGTGGCAAAGATGATTAGTCATCATCTTAAAAAATGCTTTAATAAAAATTTCATGACGCGCCTTGCCGCCTTATTTTCCAGCAGTGTACTTAAGCAGTTTCGTGACCGTATGGACCCGCGTCGCTATAACGGTGCAAGCTTGTTAGGGTTGCGTGGTATTGTTATTAAAAGTCATGGTGGTGCTGATGCCTTTGCCTTTAAACATGCCATACGTGAAGCAATGATTGAAGTGAAAAAAAATGTGCCCGAAAAACTAGCGGCAAAGTTAGCAATAGAATTAGCCAGCGTTTCAGTTGAGCAGCGTACCGGATGATTTATTCACGTATCGCAGGTACGGGTAGTTTTTTGCCCGAGAAGGTCTATACCAATGCAGACCTGGAACGCATGGTAGATACGACTGATGAATGGATTACTGACCGCACCGGTATTAAAAAACGTCATATTGCAGGTGAAGGCGAGACTACTTGTGATCTCGCTGAACAAGCATCGCGTGCTGCCATTGATGCAGCAGGGTTAAAAACGGATGATATTGATTTAATTATTGTTGCCACAACAACGCCGGATCAGGTTTTTCCAAGTACAGCGTGTCTTTTACAAAAACGTTTAGGTATTCACGGCCCCGCTGCGTTTGATGTGCAGGCGGTGTGTTCAGGTTTTGTTTATGCTCTGTCAATCGCTGATAAATTTATTAAAACCGGTGCAGCAAAAAACGCTTTAGTCGTTGGCGCGGAAACACTGTCACGCATTATTGACTGGAGCGATAGAACAACATGCGTACTGTTTGGTGATGGTGCCGGTGCGGTTGTTCTTAGCGCTAGCGATAAACCTGGGATTATATCGACACATTTACACGCCGACGGCGAGCACGAGCAACTGCTTACGGTGCCGTCCAATCAAACCTTTATTCAAATGCAAGGTCGCGAAGTTTTTAAAGTTGCCGTCAATACGTTAAGGCGTATTGTTGACGAAACCCTAAACGCTGCTGGCATGACCCAAACAGACATTGATTGGTTGGTGCCACATCAAGCCAATGTACGCATTATTAATGCGATAGCTAAAAAACTTAGCTTGCCGAGCGAACGTGTTGTGGTAACGGTTCAAGATCATGGCAATACTTCTGCTGCATCCGTGCCCCTAGCACTGGATACTGCTATTCGTGATGGTCGTATCCAGCGTGGACATACTCTTTTTCTTGAGGCCTTTGGTGGTGGCTTCACCTGGGGTTCAGCCCTACTTATTTATTAATTAATTAAGAATAATAGAACCATGTCATATTCATTTGTTTTTCCTGGCCAAGGGTCGCAGTCCGTTGCTATGTTAGCGCAGCTTTATGACCAAGAACCTTTGATCGCTGCCACGTTTGATGAGGCATCCACATTATTAGGCTATGATCTGTGGCAGTTGGTTGCCAGTGGCCCAGCAGAAGAATTGAATCGTACTGAAGTAACGCAGCCTGCGATATTGGTTGCATCAGTTGCTTGCTATCGTGTTTGGATGGATAAAGGTTTGGCTACTCCACTTGTAATGAGTGGCCATAGTCTGGGTGAGTACTCAGCATTAGTGTGTGCCAATGCACTGTCTTTTGCTGATGCCGTAACCTTAGTACGTGATCGGGGTCGCTTTATGCAATCTGCCGTTGCTACAGGTGAAGGCACAATGGCCGCAATCTTAGGTTTGGCAGATGATGTAGTAATAGACATCTGCAATACTGCCGCCGCAGGTGAAATATTGTCAGCCGCTAATTTTAATTCTCCTGGTCAAGTGGTTATTGCGGGTACAACCAGTGCGGTGAACCGAGCTGCTGATTTAGCAAAAAAACGTGGTGCAAAACGCGTAATCATTTTACCCGTGAGTGTGCCTTCACATTGTTTGTTAATGCAAGCTCCTGCAAAGCAATTAACGACAGCTCTAGCGAATATTGAGATTAATACGCCCACTATTGCCGTTATTCACAATGTTGATGGACAAGCGCATACAGAACCTGATGCGATTCGTCATGCGCTTATTGAACAACTTTATACACCGGTACGCTGGGTCGATTGTGTTAATCAGCTTAAAACTTATGGCACAGATGAAATCATTGAATGTGGTCCGGGCAAAGTATTGGCGGGTTTGATTAAGCGTATTGACCGTTCATTGGCAGTACGTAATCTTAATATAAGTACTGATTTTGTTGCCTAAACAATAGAGAGAACGATGAACCTAGAGAATGAAATTGCATTAGTTACTGGTGCTAGTCGCGGTTTAGGCAAGGCCATACTGTCTGCACTAGGAGCACAGGGTGCGACGGTTATTGGTACGGCGACATCCGATGCGGGCGCACAAAAAATTAGTGATAGTCTCGCCGAGGCGGGTTTTAATGGGTTGGGCTTACGTCTCGATGTGCGTGATCAAGCGTCCGTTGAACAAATGATGGTGGCAATTAGCGAAAAATATTCAGCGCCGAGCATACTGATTAACAACGCTGGCATTACCCGCGACAATTTATTCTTACGTATGAAAGAAGACGAATGGCTTGATGTTATTGATACCAATCTAAATTCCTTATATCGCGTATGTAAAGCCTGTATTCGACCTATGATCAAAGCACGTAAAGGCCGAATTATTAACATTGCCTCGGTGGTGGGCTTAACCGGTAATGCGGGTCAAGCTAACTATGCAGCGGCAAAAGCCGGCATGTGTGGTTTTACTAAATCGCTCGCCCGTGAAGTCGGTTCACGTAATATCACGGTGAATTGTATTGCGCCAGGTTTTATTGAAACTGATATGACGGCTGCTTTAAGTGATGAGCATAAGCAAACGCTTATAGGACAGATTG
The DNA here is from genome assembly GCA_964447165.1 of uncultured Thiotrichales bacterium. Taxonomy (GTDB): domain Bacteria; phylum Pseudomonadota; class Gammaproteobacteria. The sequence goes on along the minus strand of CAYURS010000071.1, from coordinate 1,715 downwards.
CAGCAGGGCGTTTAGGTCAACCTGATGACATTGCCGCTGCCGCTTGTTTTTTAGCCTCATCGGACGCAAGCTATATAACTGGCGAAACACTGAATGTAAACGGTGGTATGTATATGGCTTAGGAGCCAATATTCGGCTAAAAATAATTATAGATATACGATTTAACTAATTGAATTAGAACAAAAATATACTATATATACAAAGCGGGAGACGATCTATGGTTGCAACTTTTGTAGGTGACGATACAATAGGCGCGCGGCTAGATTCGCGTACTAGGAGGGTTCCACGGTAATGAGCGTTGAAGAACAGGTTAAGAAGATTGTTGTTGAGCAACTTGGCGTCAAAGAAGAAGAAGTAAATAGCGCGTCCTCATTCGTTGATGACCTCGGTGCAGATTCCCTTGACACCGTTGAGTTAGTGATGGCTCTTGAAGAAGAGTTTGAATGCGAGATCCCTGACGAGGAAGCAGAGAAAATCACTACCGTCCAGCACGCTATTAATTATATTAATAGCCAATCTGCCTAAATGAGCTAACCTAAAGCTAGCGACTGCCCGATTTTGGGCTCTTGCTAGTATTGGTTATTTTCAATATCCAGAACATAGCAAACCATAGTTACAGATGGCCAATATAGATAGACGACGTGTTGTAATTACTGGCATGGGCATGATTAGCCCCGTTGGGCTGAATGTCGCTGATAGCTGGCGCAATATTCTGGCTGGTCAAAGTGGTATCGATACCATTACGTCTTTTGATGTCTCTAGCTTCGCCACTCGAATTGGCGGTGCTATCAAAAATTTTGATGTCTGCGAATACATACCGAGAAAAGATGCCAAAAAAATGGATGCATTTATCCATTACGGCATGGCCGCAGGTATTCAAGCGGTTACCGACTCAGGTTTGCAAGTAACCGAAGCCAATGCAACGCGCATTGGTGTTGCCATTGGTTCAGGTATTGGTGGTCTTCCCGGGATTGAATCGGGTTATGATGGCTTTTTGAAAGGTGGCCCGCGCAAAATTTCTCCCTTCTTTGTGCCGAGCACCATCATTAATATGATCTCCGGCCATTTATCGATCAAATACGGATTTAAAGGCCCTAATATCGCAGTTGTCAGTGCCTGTACCACAGGCACACATAACATTGGCGAGGCAGCACGGATTATTCGTTGTGATGATGCCGATGTCATGATTGCAGGCGGTGCTGAAATGGCCACCTCTGCTTGCGGTCTAGGAGGCTTTGCCTCAGCTCGTGCCTTATCTCGACGTAATGATGACCCAAGTACTGCCAGCCGTCCCTGGGATAAAGATCGTGATGGCTTCGTCTTAGGCGATGGCGCCGGTGTCATGGTACTTGAATCCTATGAACACGCCAAAGCGCGTGGAGCAAATATCTACGCCGAACTCATTGGCTATGGCCTTAACTCCGATGCTTACCATATGACCTCACCGTCGCAAGGGGGTGAAGGTGCCAGTGCATGTATGGATTTAGCGATTGCCAATGCTAATATTAATCCACAAGAAATTGATTACATCAACGCGCATGGCACTTCAACGCCAGCGGGAGATAAAGCAGAGACCCAAGCGATTAAGCGCAGCTTTGGTGATGAGGCCAAATCAGTGGCGATCAGTTCAACCAAGTCGATGACAGGCCATCTATTAGGCGCCACCGGCGGGGTTGAGGCAATTTTTTCAGTGCTAGCAATACGTGACCAGGTTG
>CAYURS010000070.1:0-5240 GCA_964447165.1 uncultured Thiotrichales bacterium | reverse complement strand
CCTTGTCAGATTGATAGGCTAAATGCTCGTAAAAACCTTTAGCAGCTATCACCATGCGCACATTATTACCTATAGAGGTGGTATCAATAGTCTGCACCGCAGTCGAAAAATCGACGACATCGAGGCGCTGGGCCAAACGTTGAGGTAACACTACATCAATAAAATCGACAATAATTTTGCCGCCTTCTTCACGTACATCGAAGGTCACTGCAGGGTCAGACACTTCAACGATAACAATGCCTTCACCGGCAGCACCACGGCGAAAATCAACATTGGTGACCTCGGCCGCTGCGACTGCAGTGTGACGTGTTGACGAGCTTGCAATCAAAGCATTGCTATCGCCACGCCCACCTAAGGTGATAACAACATCATTGCCCTGCACATCAAGATCATAGGCCACCATCTCAACCAAATTAAGCACAATGCGAGTTCTGCCCCCTGCCTCAACAGTCGTCACACTCTTGGCAACACCGATATTAATCGGCAATGATTTCGTTTTAAGCTGGCTAGTGGTATCGACCAGATCAATCGCAATGCGCGCAGGATTATCGATAGTAAAGCTTAGCGGCTGAGGCATAGTGCCATCGGTTGTGAGCGTTATTTGAACACGATCACCAGACAGAGAAGCAAAGGAAATGTCTTCAAGCACACGGTCTGCAGCAATCGCGCTACCACCAGCAATCAACAAAGCCGCCAGGGAAACTAGCACCGTAGTATAGCGTTTAAGATTAGGCCTCACTCTCATTTCGAGTAAAACCCTAGCCTGTTTTATTATCTTCATTTACCTACCCTCAAGGGATTACGAAGCTTCCGCAAGAGCAATACTGGCTTCACGCACCTGCCAATCACCCAAGCCATCGACAACCAATTCTCGCAAACTTAGCTGGCTTTCATTTACATCGACAATTTTGCCGAAATTCTGACCGATATAATTGCCTGCTTTTACCCGATGCACGATCTTGTCAGGGTCACTGACTATCGCCCACAGTTCATTATCTAACTCTAAGGTACCTAACATATTTAATGAGTCAAGCGGGTATTGCTCGAGCAATTCTTTGCGTCGATCAAAGTTAGGACTGATACCACGTGGTCGTACAGACTGCTGCACAGCACCATTTTCAGTAATTATCTGCCTAGGAATGCGCTCCGTTACCCAGGCGGCAAACGGATCTTTCTCTAACACCGCGTCGTAGGCAAAGGTTTTAAAAGGTTTGAATTGCGGCAGCGGCTCGATACGCCCTTTTTCTTGGCTCTTAACCTGAGCAACGTAATTTTGCAGATCAACAGTATCGCCACCGCAACTAGCGACCAAAACTGCCGCCAAAAGGGCTGCTAGCCTGAATGCCACGGACAAATATGGCCAAGATAAAGGTGGCGAAAGAGTTCTAGTCATAGCTATTCCTCTGCCTCGTCATCAATATAACGGTAGGTCTTAGCGGTCACTTCCATGGACAGGTCAGTCGACTGCTTGTCAGTACCGCCACCTTTAATAGAAAAATTATCCAGTGTGACAATACGTGGCAATGCCGCCACATCACTGACAAATTGGCCAAATTGATGGTACGCCCCAGTCACACGAATTTTAATGGGAAGCTCTTCATAGAACTCAATAGGCACTTCACCAGCAGGTTTAAATAATTCAAACTCAAGACCATTAGCAATACCCGCTTGCGATATATCAACCAATAGCTCGGCCACTTCCGTTTTGCTCGGCAGCTGGCGTAACATCGCACCAAAAGATTGCTCCATCTCAACCTTTTGTGTACGGTAAGCATCGAGGTTGGCCGCTTTATTTTGTTTGCGTTCAAAGTCTTGCTTCAACTCTGGCTCTTGTGCCTTAGCGCGCTCTAATTCAGTAAGCTGGTGTTGCGTATCAAACCAATAACCTGCACCCAAAACCGCAGCACAAACAGCAATAACTGCAATGAACTTCGCTATCGTTGGCCAGCTCGCAACATCGCTGAAATCAAGGTTCGCCAAATCCGAAAAGCTGGTCGCCATCAGGCATCCTCCTCGACAACATTGGCTGGCGGAACCTGAGACGCACGCAAGCGAAAACTGCGTCCACTTTCTTTGCTGCCAGCCTTATTCTCAATGACATCAAGCTCTGGCACTTCTAGCCACTCAGAGCTGTCAACATTACGCATCAAGGCGGAAACCCGTGAGTTGGACTGGGCAAAACCCTGCATGAGAATTTGTCTGCCAGACTGCTGAATACTACTTAAATAAGCGCCGTCAGGTAGCAAGCGCGGCACATCATCAAACAAACGTACGATCTGCGGACGACGGCTCTGCAGCTCTTGAATAACATTCATGCGTGCCAACAACTTTTCCTTTTCTTGCTCAAGGTCTTTAATCTCGGCGATTTCTTTATCAACAATGGCAATTTGTTGCTGTAGGTAGCCATTACGAGCATCTTGCGCGTTGATATGGCCAGCTATATTGATATGCACTAAAACTATGACGCCAGCCATCAAAATCACGGCGCCAATCATCATCGTAGTAAACTGACGACGCAGCTCAGCACGTTGCATCTCGCGCCAAGGTAAAAGATTAATACGTGTCATTAATCAAACCTCCGCAGCGCCAAACCACAGGCTACCATCAATGCTGGTGCATCATTACTGAGCGCATGCGCTTTAACCCGTGATGATAGTGCCATATTGGCGAAAGGATTCGCCGTTGATGTGCTCGTGCCGAGCTTGGCTTCGATTAACTCATCAACACCTGCAATTGAGGCGCAACCACCTACCAACAGCAAATGATCGACACTATTATATTGGCTTGAAGAAAAGAAAAATTGTAGCGCTCGACTAACCTGCTGCACCATGGCATCCTTAAATGGCTCTAACACTTCAGGTACATAATTATCAGGCAACCCACCCTGTTTTTTAGCCAGGCCAGCTTCTTCATAAGATAACCCATAACGACGTTGAATCTCTTCAGTCAACTGCTTACCGCCAAACACGTGTTCGCGGGTATAAATCATTCGATGATCGTGCACCACATTGAGTGTCGTCATCATTGAGCCAATATCAACTATGGCAATGGTTTTATCCTGCGCATTATTCGGTAGCTGGTGTGCCACCAAAGCCATAGCAGATTCCATCGCATAGGCTTCAACATCGATAATCTTGGCATTAAGGCCAGCAATTTCCAATACCGAGACTCGAATATCAACATTTTCGCTACGCGAAGCAGTGAGCAATACATCAACGGTATTATCACTCTGATGCTCACTGATCACTTCAAAATCGAGATTCACTTCTTCGCGTGGGTACGGAATATATTGCTCGGCTTCAAACTCTATTTGGCTCGCCATTTCTTCGTCAGACAAGCCTGAAGACATGGTAATAACCTTAGTGATAACCGCTGAGCCTGCCACGGCCACAACAGCATCCTTGGTCTTAGTGCCAGCACGCTTAACAAGCCGTTTAATCGTATTAGCAACCGCTTCAATATCAACGATGTTCTTTTCAGCAACGGCTTCCTGCGGCAGCGGCGCCACCGCATAAGATTCAACGCGATAACGCGCCCCAACTTGCGATAACTCAAGCAACTTAATAGCCGTTGAGCTAATATCAAGTCCGATCAAAGAATTCGTATTTCGTTTAAAGAAAGGCAATGTCGCCCCTTAGTTATGGTCAAAACCCAATATACGACCCTACTCAAGCGCAACTATAATGTAACCTGAGCGCCAGGTAAAACAATATCCCCCTGACATTATCGGAAAATTTATACTATTCCTTAATTTTACTCTATGACATAGATCACAATTGGGCTATATCAAAAAAATATGCTACGCAAATTAATTAAATTTAGCCTTTATAGCGCTTTATTTGCATTCGCATCTACAGCAATTATGTCGGCCGCAATTTACTACTATTTAATTCCACAGCTACCTAATACTAAAACGCTACGTAATGTAGAACTACAAGTGCCAATGCGCGTCTATTCTGCCGATGGCGCATTAATCGCCGAATTCGGAGAAACCAAGCGCTCACCAGTACAATACGACGAAATCCCGCTAGCAATGCGAGACGCCTTCATCGCTATAGAAGATGACGCATTCTTTCATCACAACGGTGTTGATGTTAAAGCCTTGCTGCGAGCCGTCGTCGGGCTGATTCGCACCGGAGAAAAACGCCAGGGTGGCAGCACGATTACCATGCAGTTGGCACGCAATTTCTTTCTCAGCAACGAGAAATCTTATCTGCGCAAACTCAATGAGATTCTGCTCGCGCTAAAAATCGAAAGAGAATTAAGCAAAGAAGATATTCTGACGCTGTATCTGAATAAAATTTTTCTTGGCCAGCGTGCCTATGGCATTGCGGCAGCGGCACAAGTTTATTACGGCGCCAAACTGAACGAACTCACTCTTGCGCAGATGGCGATGATCGCCGGGCTGCCAAAAGCGCCGTCAACCACCAACCCCATCACCAACGCTGAACGAGCACGCCAACGACGCAATCTGGTATTAGACCGTATGCTAATACTGAGTTTAATTTCAAAACAAGAACATAAGCACGCTAAGAATACGGCTGTCACCGCTACCACACATAATGTCAGAGTAGAGCTTAACGCGGCTTATATCGCTGAGATGGTACGGCAAGAAATGATCGAACAATTTGGCAATGATGTCTATAACAAAGGCTATAAAATCTACACAACCATAAATTCATCGCTACAAATCGCCGCGCAAAATGCACTGCGTCAAAATTTAATAAGTTACGACAAGCGCCACGGCTATCGCGGCCCTGAGCTCACTCTGCCAGCTGGACAATTAGAGCAAAACCCAGACCTACCTGTTATTGGTCAGTTGCAACCAGCTGTCGTCACAGTTACTGCAGAGAAAAAACTGACTGCGCGCCTACGCGATAATTCTTTAGTCGATATAGAGTGGCCAGAAATCGAATGGGCAAGACCTTATATCGATGAACGCAAACGTGGCCCTGCATTAAAATCTGTCGCTGACATTCTCAAAGTAGGTGACGTGGTTCGCGTCAGCAACAACGAAGACGACAGCTGGTCGCTTACCCAAGTCCCGGCAGTCCAAGGCGCACTCATTGCGCCTGAGCCAAATAGCGGCGCGATTCGCGCCTTGGTCGGTGGCTTCGACTTTAACCACAGTAAATTTAATCGTGCTACTCAAGCGCAGCGTCAACCCGGCTCTAGCTTTAAGCCCTTTATCTACTCTGCTGCTTTAGAGAAAGGTTACACCCTGGCGTCACTGATTAATG
>CAYURS010000069.1:0-5412 GCA_964447165.1 uncultured Thiotrichales bacterium | reverse complement strand
CGATGGCCAGTGTATGGCTTTTACTAAAGGTCATGAAAGTGACTGGGTACATTGAAGACTGATCAGATTATACAATGATGATACTCTCCGTTTTACTGTTGTCCCGTTAAGAAGCCTCTGAACAAGTTAAAAATTATTGGACTTGTTCGGAGGCTTCTTAACCGTATCAATCTTGAAAATAACCACTTGTGCTCCTCATGGTAATTATGATAATTGTTCGATGATTTTGAGTTCTTTTAGTTTCATAATCGTTTTTATCATGGTTTGGTGATGAACAATTTTTAACCAATTCATACGCTTTCAGACGTATTTGATGCTGGATACACGCCTTACGTTCAAACTCATTTCATTTTGACAAGACTCATTGTTTCCAAACTGTATTTTTATAGCTACAATTCAAGTGTTGAGTATCTGATATTGATAGATGCCATTCTTGTTGTTTTTAAATGACGCAAATAGTTTTCACGCAATTTTGGCTATTAGCAATATAGTCGGTAAATAATGAGGGATGACAATGAAAAATTTACTCTCGGTGTTAATCATGCTAGTTTCTCCTTTGCTCGGAGCGGCACCTGAGTCTGAGCAACAACAAATCCCAATGCAAACATATGGTGCCAACACTTATTACATAGACGCTGAAATAATAGGTGCGGGGCAATATTCTATGCTGGTGGATACAGGTTCTGCCTATTCCGTTATTAATGAGCAAACATTGGCAAATCTTAATCAGGAAGGCCGAGCACATTTTGTGAAAAAGTTATTAGGAACAATGGCGGATGGTTCGGAAAGAGTGGTCCCGCTATACCGTATTTCATCGATTAATCTGGGGGGGAACTGTTTGATTAAAAACATTCATGTGGCAATCCTTCCCGGAAATGCACGACAGATTATCGGTATCTCAACATTGATGCGGGCGGCACCGTTTGCAATGTCCTTTGATCCACCAATGCTGTCGCTGAATCATTGTGTTTCTCAGGTACAACAAGCCAGTTTTGATGTAGATAGTGCACTGCATACTGCACAGTAAAATAACCAGACCTCGCAATTGAACATGGTTAGCGGGATCCAGTTAACGCCCTTCCTTCTGCGAAAGACAATGTCGAGGGCTGTTTAGCGGAGTATCTGTGGGTAATACAGAGACGAAATCGCATTAGCAGCCATCAACTAGGACTACTCAGAAACGGGACCTATAAATTCCAGTTTTGCAAATTCAGCTGGGTCTAACATGTCATCCCCATTTTGATCCAGTTCAGACCATTTATCATTCAAGCCTGGCAACGCAGCACCCTCTTCTTTGCTGATTTCACCGTCATGATTAGTATCCAAGTCTGAGTACAGATCTTTATCTGCAGCAATAGCGACGCTGGAACCCAGTAGTGCCAGCACAGTGAGCGTTAATATTTTTAGCATGGTATTTCTCCTTAAAATTTGTGAGTTAAGTTACGGCATGTTCTGTAAGACTTACCGTTGTGATAACTAATGCATATATTGCGCCAACATCGATATGTTCATGTATATCAGCGTATTATCTATTTCCTTGGTTATAAATAAGAAGCGATACTGTCGCCATAAGGAGACGTTTAAAATTGAAAAACCGAGCATAACTTGATTGTGCCTAAGGTTAACGACTGTCGCCAATTGGCGACAGTAAACATGGAGAAGAAGCAACAAAATTACGATAAAAATACTCAGCATTAAGATAGACTTGTCACAATTAAATAATTTGTTTATCAGTGGGTAGACGACTTGCACCTTACCGTAGCAACTTCCATCCGACAGTTAATTCTGATCGGTTTTTTTCTGGTAGTACTGCCATTAACCATTGCGTTAATCAGTACTTTTTACCAGGTTGACTCGTTGTCTAAGAAAATGCAAAAAACCTTATCTGAAACATCATCTACAACCGAATTTAGTCGTATCATTGTTTCACAGGTGCTTAATCTGGAACGCACGGCTGGTCAGTACTGGGTGCTGCGTGAAGCCACACTGTTACAACGTTATCAGGATCAGCGCCAGCAATTACTAGTCAGCATACAAAGCTTCCGTGAAAACCCTCTGAATTCGATTATTCAAAAACGAATCACACAGTTGATCTCTGCTGAAACCAAGCTGTATAAAAAATTACAGCGAGCCACTAAAGAACCGAACAGAACTTCGGAGCTGAAAGATTTGTCCGATCTGTCAGCGTTGGTCAGTGATCTGCCACTGGATGTTAGCCACAGTGTAAATCAAAAAAGTCGAATTATGAGTGAACGCATTGATCGAGTTGAGCGTTTATTATTATTTCAGGCGCTGGCATTAATACCACTGGCCTTATTAATTGCTACGGTGTTCAGTGTTATTATCACTCGGCCCTTACGCCAGTTGAGTGACACCATTAACAAGCTGGGGAGTGCAAATTTCACCGATCCAATTAGTGTAGAAGGGCCGCAGGATATACAGCAATTAGGGCGTAGGTTAGACTGGTTACGGCAACAGTTAGCTGAAATTGACCAACAGAAACAAGTGTTTCTTCAGCACGTTTCACACGAACTAAAAACGCCACTAACGGCGATACGTGAAGGTATTGCATTGTTGCAAGATCGAATTGCTGGTCCATTAACACCCGATCAAGCTGAGATTGTGGAAATACTGCATAAAAATGATTTGCAGCTACAAAAAGAAGTCGAAGCATTGCTGGATTTTAATTTAGCATTAAGTCAGGAAAAGCCAAATCACACGGAGTCTATATTGTTTGATCAATTAATCCAGAAGACCATAATGAAACATCAGCTGGAGTATTTGTCTAGGTCGGTTACGGTGCACACTAACTTAATGGAAATTAGACTAAAAGGGAATGTCGTTCAATTAACCACGGTAATAGATAACTTGCTGTCAAATGCAATTAAACATTCACCTAAAAACACCCATATCGATATATCACTAATTGAGCACAAACAATATGCGCAGATGGACATTGTGGACAACGGTTCAGGTATAAAACCGCAGGATGAAAACCGAATATTCGAACCTTTTTTCCAAGCAGCCAATGTGCATCAAGGCTCTGTGGCAGGAACAGGGCTTGGTCTGGCAATTACAAATCGATACGTGTTAATGCATGGTGGATCGATAGATGTTGTCAATTCGACAATAGGCGCACATTTTAGAGTGCGCTTACCTTTACATGCTTAGGCAACAATAGTGTTTATAGTTAAAAATATTGTTGGACTGGGGCTATTGCTAAGTTTATTGGCTTCGCAAGCTTCGTGCATGAAGCAAAGTGTTAAAACAAAACTAGAGCCCTGTGGCAATGTTTTAAATTATTATAACGGGCAGGAAGTTGTCGCTGACAAAACTCATCTTTTGCTGGTTGAAAATAGCTCAGATGCATGTCTTAAATTACGCCAAGCAGTCATTTTCAGCATACCAGGGGGCAAGCAACAATGCGATGAAAAAGCATTGCTGCTATTGAGAAATTTGAAACACAAAGAGGCTTTGTCAGATAAAGATCAAAAATTTAATGACAGATTGTTGCAACATGTTTCCCAGCGACAATACTTGCGTAATGTGATAGCTACACAGGCGTTGAATTTAAAAAAAATCAAAACACAAAATATTGAGTTGCAAGAAAAAATTAAAATCTTGCAACCTCGAACTGAACAGTTAAAAAAAACAGAAGTACAAAATACAGTATTGCGTAACCACCTCATAACCTTGCAGTCTCAGCTTGATCAGTTAAAAAATATCGAGGTGGAAATTGGTAAAAAAGAGCGTTCGGTTATTAGTCCTATCGAAGAATAAGTAAACATGAAAATATACAAAATTTTATTAGTTGACGATGATGTTAGCTTGTTAAAACTGTTATCGATACGGTTAAGAAGTTCTGGCTACGAAATACAAACAGCAGAAAGCGCGCATCAGGCATTAACTCGTTTAGCTGTATTTCAGCCACATCTAGTGATTACTGATTTGCGTATGGGCGACATGGATGGGCTTGCCCTGTTTGATCGTGTGCATCAGCAGTACCCTTTTTTACCCGTTATATTGTTAACTGCGCACGGTACAATTTCTGGTGCAGTAGATGCCACTCGTAAAGGTATTTTTAGTTATTTAACCAAACCGTTTGATAGTCAGCAGTTGCTCAAAGAGATACAACAGGCACTACAGCAAAGTCACATTCCTGATAGTAATGAGGATGACTGCACTGACCACTCCTGGCGCAAGGCTATTATAACGCAGAGTCTGGCAATGGAAAAACTACTCAAGCAGGCACTGCGACTGGCTAGATCAGACGTTAGCATTTTGATTCAAGGCGCCAGTGGAACCGGCAAAGAGGTATTGGCTCAAGCTATTCACCTCGCAAGTCTGCGTAGTAGTGAGGCTTTTATAGGAATTAACTGTGCAGCAATTCCGAATAATCTTTTGGAATCAGAACTGTTTGGCCATAAAAAGGGTGCCTTCACCGGCGCTGATAAAAATCACACTGGAATGATTGAGATAGCAAATAAAGGGACTTTATTTCTAGATGAAATTGGTGATATGCCATTGGATTTCCAGGCGAAATTATTACGAGTATTAGAAGAAAGAACAGTGCGGCCAGTTGGCTCAAATCAGACAATAGCGGTTGATGTCCGAATAATATCAGCAACACATATTGACCTAGAACGGGCGATAGATAATAAAATATTTCGAGAGGATTTGTATTACCGTTTAAATGTTGTGATCCTGGAGCTGCCTTCTCTAGAAGATCGTCGCGAAGATATTGCTTTACTGGCAAAGCATTTTCTTCACAAAATACATAATAAAACAAAACTCTGCATAGCAAGATCATTCTCACCTGAAGCATTGCAACACATGATGACAGCGTCCTGGCCCGGAAATATTAGACAATTATTGAATGTGGTTGAACAAGTTGCCGTGCTCAGCAATACGCCGGTTATATCGGCACAACTAGTCATTCAAGCTCTTCGCGGAAATACTGCTGTGCTTCCGCCGTTGGCAGAAGCGCAGCAAGAATTTGAGCAAGATTATTTGATTCGTTTATTACAAATGACAGAAGGTAATGTTACACGAGCAGCAAAACTAGCTAAACGCAACCGCACAGAGTTTTACAAATTGCTAAATAAGCACCATTTGGCAGCGGCGGCATTCCGTCAAAGCAATTAATAGAGCGGAGTGCCCGTAAATAGCTGCTGGCTGTAAAGCCAGTGATTATAAAATACAGTATATTGGCGTTAACCAATCACTGCTAATGGAATGGTCTGCCTCCCTCGAAACAGTTTCAAATGAGCCAAGATGTAAGCCAGTAAGATAAGCATCAACAGAGAAAGGCCGACCGCACCACTAGCAATGTCTCCGTTTAGAAAACCCAGTCATTGTTGTTTAGCTTAGCCACACTGCACGGTGGTTTTTAGTCGTAAATAACGCCGAATA
>CAYURS010000068.1:0-5463 GCA_964447165.1 uncultured Thiotrichales bacterium | reverse complement strand
CTGGCAATACCTACCCAATGGCACCTACCCGCACTGACTGTGCAGCGAATCCATGCACCTACACTGAAGAAAGCCGAAATTTTGCTAACTGGTGGCAATACCATCGTCGTCGCGAGTACGCACTAAAGGGCTCTATGGCAGAAGTTATTGCAGACTCCACCGGCACACGCATGGGTATTGCAACGATTAACTCAAATGTCGGTGCTGCGGAGCGTGAAATTGCAGAAATGAACGATGCGTTCAATACTGGCAACAAAAAATCACTGATGGATTCCTTATTTAGTATTAACTCTGGCGGCGGCACGCCACTCAATACGGCATTACGTGACGCTGGCGAATATTATAGCTGCTCAGGCACCAATTTATTTGGCAATAGTAACTGCCCAATCGAAACAACTATACCTGCTGGCGCCACTGAAGCAGCCGGCGTATGCCAGCAAAACTTTACCATTCTGTTAACAGATGGTGCCTACACAGACGGAAATGCCATCACTGTTGCAGGTGACGCTGACACTAACAATAACACCGTTTTTGATGGCGGCTCTTATGCCGATACCGAAAGCAATACCCTAGCTGATATCGCCATGCACTATTATGAACGTGACCTCAGCAGTGGCGGCGGTGGACTAACTAACAAGGTACCCACCCAGTGTGGTGTTGATCAAAACGATGCTCAGCATATGGTGACTTATACCATAAGCTTTGGTCTTGATAACAGTACTACTATGCCTGCACACCCTGAACTAGACATTCTTGGCCAAAATTGTATGGCAAGCACGGTTACATTTAATGGTTGGCCAACACGAACGGGGGTAAACTTTACCAATCCTGACAGAATCAACGAACTCGTACATGCCGCCTATAATGGCCGCGGTGAGTTCTATCTCGCCAGCAATGCCGCAGAATTAGCGACTTCGTTAGGAGCAGCGCTGAGCAACATCGCCGACAGAACAGTCGGCACGGGTAGCGGTGCATCGTTCAATGCCAGCACCCTAGGCACTGATTCGAAACTTTATCTTGCTCAGTTTGATACAAACCGATGGTCAGGTGATCTGATTGCATTCGACATTATCGACCAAGATGATATCAATGGTGGTAGCACTCAAGCGCTTGGCAGCGTCGGTGGCGCAGTATGGTCTGCTGCTGACGCACTCGATAGTGGCATCTGGGCAAACCGCAATATATGGACGCATGATGGCTCCGTCGCCGGCCCAGGTGGCGGCGCCCAATTTGTCTGGGCCCAACTATCCACTGAACAGCAAAATGATTTGCGCACTAATCCTGATGGATCACAAAGTAATGTCGCCACTGGACAGGCCAGGCTAAGCTTTATCCATGGTCACCGCGGTAATGAATCGCAAAATGGTGGCATACTCCGCGAGAGGGGTAGCCGCCTTGGCGACATCATTCAGTCTGGCGCAGTATTTGTTGGCATCCCGTCACTCAACTGGCCTGATTTCTCGCCTTTCCCTGAAGCAGGCGCGACAGAGAGTTACTCTGAGTTTAGAGCGCGTCTTTCAACTATCGTTCGTGATCCGGTCACTACTGGGCCAGTGGTAGATATCACCAGTGCCCGAACCGAAATGGTCTACGTCGGTGCCAATGACGGCATGCTGCATGGATTTGTAGCAACCGATGGCCGTGAGCAGCTTGCCTACATCCCAAGCTATCTTTATTCCACCACCACCAACGAAGGCCTGCATTTTCTTGCTGACCCGGTTTATACGCATCGCTTTAGCCATGACTTAACACCCACCGTTGCGGATATCTACACCAACGACAATTGGAAATCAGTATTAATTGGTGGACATCGCGCTGGGGCAAGCGGATTCTTCGCGCTGGATGTGACTGATCCCTCCTCATTTAATACAACCAATCCCGTTATGTGGGAATTTAGAGGCGAGGTTGGCCCTAACGTTACTGCGCCACTGGGCGATCCTGATTTAGGTTATACCTTTAGCAAGCCTACTATTGTACTCACCAACGCAACCGACGGCAGTGGTGAGAATCGCTGGGCAGCCGTATTTGGCAATGGTTATAACCAATCAGGCGATGGCGATGCACAACTGTTTATCGTTTTTCTTGATCCCGACCTGGCTGATGGTTGGACAGAAGGATCTGACTACATCAAAATTAGCACAGGCAGTGATGGCACCTTAGACGACGGTACTGGCAACAGTATTGCGCCTAACGGACTCTCAACACCTGCCTTGGTCGATCTCAATGGTGATGGCACGGTTGATCGCGCCTATGCCGGTGACCTAGCTGGTGATATGTGGGCCTTTGATCTTTGCAATCGCAGTGGCGAAGACTGTGGTGCAGCCAATACCTGGGATGTCGCGCATAAATCTGGCACATCTCGCCTACCCTTGCTCGATGGTGATGAAACCAAGCCGATCACGACTCAACCACAGGTAATTCGTAATTCACTGATTTCAAATAATCCTGAAAATGCGCCTAATTTGCTGGTGCTATTTGGTACTGGTCGCTACATATCCAATGGTGATGCCACCACTCTAGATGGTCAAACTTTTTATGGTGTCTGGGATGCAGGCAGCAATGCCGGTAAGATTGATGCCAACAGTGCCGAGTTAATCGAGCAAACCTTTGATCTCAATACGACAAATCGTGTGGTCACCGATAACTTTGTTGCTTACTCGGAAACCGGGACGCAACGGTTTGGCTGGCATGTTGATTTACCGATAAGCGGTGAACGCTCGGTCTCCAACGCCGTGGTGCGAAATGGTATTGTATTTTTCACCACTATTATTCCTTCAGCTAATCCCTGCGATAGTGGTGGCAGGAGTTTCATTATGTTCCTTGCCGCTGAAAACGGTGGCCAACCAGACAGTTCCGTCTTTGATTTTAACGGCGATGGAATAATCGACGATAGTGACTTACTCACTGTTGGTCCAGACGGTGAGGTTGGTAGCGGCACAGAACTTAGTGTCGGCATAGCCGCCTCACCAAGCTTCTTAGGTAACACGCTGTATATTGCAGGTACAGACACGGCTACTGGGGCAGATATCAATACCAACGCTATAGAGGACCTTGATGAATCGGCAATAGGCAGGCTGTCTTGGGGTGAACTCATTCCTGACAGTAATTAGCGATGACAATGAATAAAACACCAGCATCAACCAACGACTCGACTTGTCATAGACCAATGCATGCTGCAAAATTATTGAGGAAAACTAAAATGGGCAGACATTTACAACAACGTGGCTTTACTTTAATCGAGCTAATGATCGTGGTCGCTATCGTGGGCATCCTAGCCATGATAGCTCTGCCTGCCTACCAAGACCAAGTCAATCGAGCGCAGCGATCTGATGCAAAAATTGCCTTGTTAGGTTCTGCGCAAGTATTTGAGGCATGCTTTACGGCCACCAGCACGTACGTAGGCTGTCCTGTCAATGCCTCTTCTGCTGAAGGCTATTACACCATCGCCGCATCAAATCTTGCCGCAAACACCTATACCTTAACTGCCACACCAACAGTAGGTGGCGCTCAAGCAAATGACGCGGGCTGCACCAGTTTTTTCGTTAATCAAACCGGTGTTCAGGGTGCAACAGGCGCAGACGCCGCCAACTGTTGGTAAGCAAAAAATATTCGCTGGCAGCAGCAATAGCGCTGCCAGCCTAACTATTTATACTGAGACCATCACCCTCTCGTTATGCCGCAGGGACGACGTTAGTCGCCTGCAAACCTTTGGGACCTTTTTGTACTTCGAAGTCGACGGTTTGACCTTCGTTTAAGGTCTTGAAGCCTGTACCTTCAATCGCAGTGTGATGCACAAAGACATCTTCACTGCCGTCACTGGGTGAGATAAAACCATAACCTTTTGAATTATTGAACCACTTTACAATACCGTTTGTCATCGCCATAACCCTACTGTCTAATTATTATTACAGCTGCTCCAGCCATTTTGCATGACTTTAGTAACAGAGCCTCTCCTCGCTGGTGCAAGCTTATAGGGCGCACCCCAAGAGTGCTTCCTCGGGAGCACTACCGCATTCGGCGCTTGCATCCTTTCTGAGTATATTACTGGAAACCTCACCCCGCCAAGACGAAACAGACGCTAACTATGGCTAACAAGCACTGATGTCGTTTTTTTGGCGCATTAACAACCATAATCACAAACAAAAATTACCTTAAATATCAGTATGCCAAGGCAGCTACCAGGGCTTCTAACTGTTCCCAGCGACCATAGGCGTTATTTAGTTTAGACTCGATGTCTTTAAGTTGTTTGGTGGTATTACGCGCCTTATCTGGCTGCTTGGCATGATAATCTGAACTCGATAACTCGACATAGAGAGCGTCCCGCTCTGCCTCAAGGTTAGCGATAGTCTCTGGCAAGGCATCAAGTTCGCGCTGATCTTTGTAGCTCAGCCTCACTTTTACCCCTTGCTTTGTTACTGCTTGTTCAGCAGTGGCGGGGGTTTTAACAACTTTCTTTTGCTTATCCCCAACAGCCGATTTTTTGGGGCGTTGACGCAACCAGTCATCATAACCACCCACATACTCAAGCACGCGCCCATCACCTTCCAGCACCAATGAACTTGTTACGACATTATTTAATAGTGCTCTATCGTGACTAACCAGGAATAGTGTTCCATGATATTGCAATAATAGCTCTTCTAATAACTCCAGCGTTTCAATATCTAGATCATTGGTCGGCTCATCAAGCACTAATACATTGGCGGGCTGACTAAATAAGCGCGCCAACAACAAACGTGCGCGCTCACCGCCGGATAACAAGCCTGCACGTGACCGCGCTTGCTTTGGGTCGAATAAAAACTGTTGTAAATAGCCAATGATGTGCTGCGATTTACCATCGACTTCGATAAACTCTCGACCCAACGAGACATTATCGACCAGACTTTTTTCATCATCGATTTCACTACGCTGCTGATCAAGATAGGCCACTTCGATTTTTGTACCCAGCGTGACTCGGCCAGAGTCAGGCTTGATATCTCCCAACAAAAGCCGCAACAAGGTGGTTTTACCCGCACCGTTCGGGCCAATCAAACCGATTTTATCGCCACGCATAATCGAGGTAGAAAAATCACTGACAATTAGTCGGTCGTCATAAGCGAAATTAATCTTCTCTACTTCTGCAACCAGCTTGCCGGATTTTTCACCTGCATCCAGTTTCAGCGTGGCACTGACCTGCTTGTTGCGCCGCGCGCTGTGATCTTGGCGTAATGCTTTTAAGGCTCTGACACGGCCTTCGTTACGTGTGCGACGTGCTTGTACACCCTGGCGAATCCAGCGCTCTTCTTGCGCGAGTTTTTTATCGAACAAGGCATTATGGCGCTGCTCTTCTTCATCTCTTTGCTCGCGCAAGGCGAGATAATTTTTATACGTCACATCGTATTGATGCATTTGACCACGGTCTAGCTCGACAATACGGTTGGCTAGGCGTGATATAAACTCACGATCATGTGAGACAAACAATAAAGC
>CAYURS010000067.1:0-5569 GCA_964447165.1 uncultured Thiotrichales bacterium | reverse complement strand
GGGTTAGCCATGTTTAAGCCAGCCATTATCAGTTTATTGATATTCATATCACTATTTTTCTTAACCGCATGTGGTGGTGGCAGTGGTTCTCAAAGTGAGCCTGTTACAGAAGACAATCCAGTACCAGACATTGATTCAGCAGAAGTCAATAGCGGCGGATTGACCACGGTCAACAATGCATCAGCCGATGCCTTTGATCAAGCTGCGGCGAATTTAGGTTTGATTGACAATTTATTGTTCGAGGTGGGTGATGATCTTTTTAATGATCCGCATTCCGGTTTTGGCCCGCAACTTAATGCGCCAAGTTGTGTTGCCTGCCATATCAGAGATGGCAAAGGCGAATTGCCCGATGACAGTAATACGCCAGTCACCAGCTTGTTTTTTTTAACGAGCATAGCAGGCAGTACCACAGCAGCGGGTGCACCACTTCCTGATCCGGTTTATGGCATTCAAATACAGCCTTTTGGTCAGAACGGCAGCCTTGCCCAACACAATGGCGCGCAGCCGACTGGCAATGTGATAGGTGAGGCCTTTCCGTTCATAGAGTTTGATGCAATCACTGGCCAATTTAGTGATGGCATGTCCTATTCGCTAAGGCGGCCCATCTACAAGGTGCGTGACCTGAGCTACGGTGATTTTGCTAATGGCATTGTTTTTTCACCGCGCATGGCGCCGATTATACCGGGCATGGGTTTGCTCGAAGCGATTACTGATGCCGCACTTTTAGCGCAAGAAGATATTAACGATGCCAATGGTGACGGAGTGTCAGGCCGTGTCAATCGCGTGTTTGACCTTGAGTCACAAACTACAGTGATTGGCCGCTTTGGCTGGAAAGCCAGTGTGCCAACGGTGTTGCAGCAAACAGCGGCTGCCTATAACGAAGACAGTGGTGTTACCAACTCACGCTTTCCAAATGAAAGCTGCACTGAGAGCCAAATGGCTTGCGTGTTGGCTGCGCAGCAAGAAACGAGTTTTCCAGAGGTGAACGCCAACGATGTTGATTTGGCCTTAAACGAATTTTACACGCGCCATATTGCGGTGCCCCAGCGACGTGGCTTTAATGTGCAAAGCCAAACATTTAATGCCGATGTGATACGTGGTCGCAGCCTGTTTTTTCAGGCAAATTGTAATGCCTGTCATCAACAGCAATATATAACGGGCGTGGCAAAAGGCAGTGTCCTTGGTGATGTCACGTTAAGTAGCCAACTGGTGCTTCCTGCTGCAGACCTTGATGCCTTAACGAACCAGACGATTTATCCCTATACTGATTTATTGCTTCATGATATGGGTGGCCAGTGTGATGCCGTAGTCAGAGAAACCGCTGACGGTCAAAGTTGTACCGATGGTGCCGATTGCCTTTGGGTGCAACGTTGCGATGGCCTGGCTGACGGTCGTGCTCATTTCCTTGCCAGCGGTTCAGAATGGCGCACGGCGCCTTTGTGGGGTTTAGGCCTTGTGCAAGCAGTAAACCCTCAAGCCACCTTCCTCCATGATGGCCGCGCACGCACGATTGAAGAAGCGATACTCTGGCATGGCCATGAGGACAGTGAAGCACGCGGTGCCTGGCAGTTTTATGTTGATCTTGATGCAGCAGAGCGTGGTGATCTGCTAACCTTTCTCGAGTCCCTGTAACATGGTTCTGGCGCGCGATCTGGGTATTTTTAGCATTGTAATAGCGCTAGCGTTTATCATCGCGTGGCCGGCAATGATGCCAGGCCAGCGCCTCACTCTAAAAAATAGTTCGCCGTATGATGGGCACAGTACTACTGATGCGCGGAGTAAGGTTGATGTGTCGGTAAATGATCGTGCTTCACGTGATGTAGCGGTAATATCTCCGTTAACAGCCCCGATAACCGATAGGGTAACACGTAGTTTTATTGTGCCTATGGCGGGTCTCTCTGTGAGAGACAGGATCCAGTTTAGAGTTGGCGAATCATTTTTTAGTGATCCGTGGGTAATAGCGCCTTCTTCAACAACACTGCGTGATGGTTTAGGCCCTTACTTTAGCGCGCGTAGTTGCCAAAGTTGCCATGTTAAAGGTGGGCGTAGTGATACTCTATCGGAAAGTGGAAAAGCAAAAAATATCCAAGTGCGTTTGGCACGTAGGGATAAAACAAATAGCCAAGGCAGTGAGGTAGACCCGGTTTATGGACGGCATCTACAACCGTTTTCGGTGCCAGCGCTCGCACTATCGCGTCAAGATATAAAAGAAGGCCATCGATTAAGCCGAGGCGAGGGTTGGATTAGTGTCGAATATCAGGCTATTACTGGGCATTACAACGATGGTGAGTTGTATGAATTACGCCGCCCCCAATATCAATTACACGGCCTGGCTTATGGCGGGCTGCATGATCAAACAGCCATTTCTTTTCGGGTTGCACCTTCTTTAGCTGGTTTAGGCTTGCTTGAGGCCATCCCTGATCAGGCGTTAATCAACGCTGCAGATCAATATGATCTCGATGGCGATGGCATTAGTGGCAAGTTAAACCTTGTTGTCGATGAGCAAAGTGATAACTATATCATGCGCCCTGATGGCGCACGGCACTCCTTGGGTCGGTTTGGTCATAAGGCGCGTCATGCAACGATTACCTCTCAAACTGCCGCAGCATTTAGGGATGATATTGGTATTACCAATAGTCTATTTCAGGATGAAAGTTGTACGGCAACCCAAATACAGTGCCAGAACATTACGAGTGGTATCAATAACGGCTCTACATTAGAGATAGAAGACACACTGCTTGCTCAGGTGGTGGATTTTGTCAAATTGCTTGCGCCGCCTAGATATAAATCAACACTTAACGACAATCAACGTCAGGGTAAAAAACTATTTCAGCGCGCACAGTGTGCCGACTGCCATACACCCAGCCACATCACGACAAGTGATGTACCCGAGGGGCGTACGGCATCAATAGGCCTGTTGTCAGCAAAAACTATTTGGCCTTACAGCGATTTATTACTTCACGACATGGGCGACGCGCTTGCCGACGATCACATCGAGTACGACGCGCAGGGGACTGAATGGCGAACAGCACCTTTATGGGGGCTTTCGACTGCTATGCAGCTTAATGGTGATAGTGGGCTGCTGCATGATGGTCGTGCGCGGAACGTCAGTGAAGCTATCCTTTGGCACGGTGGCGAAGCAGAAGCATCCAAACAAGTATTTTTGGCCATGAATAAGCAGCAACGTAGCATGTTAATTCAATTTGTTGAAAGTTTATAAAAATTGTACCCGAGGGTACGTTGATGAATACACAGTATAAATAGGATTAAGAGAAATATGATGAATATAAAAACACACAAGCTTTCAATCAGTATCGCTTTGGTTTTAATGCTATCTGCTTGCGGCGGAGGTGGTGGAAGGGATGAAATTGGTTCTTTCTCTATTGGAGAGATTCAGAGAACATTAAATACGAGTATCGCCAATAATGCGATTATTCCCGGCTATGAAGCCTTGCTGGGTGCATTTACTGAGTTAAAACAAGCAAGTGATAATTTTTGTGGCGCTCGCATAGAAGACAATCTGGTTACCTTACGTCAAGCCTGGCGCTCTGCGATGTCTGCTTGGAGTGCTATTCAACTTGTAGAAGTAGGTCCTATTGGTGATAACCTGAGAATTCGCACGATTCAAACGTTTCCAGAGGCGAATACACCATTGGCAACACAGGTCGATGCGATTTTGGCTGGACCAGATACGCTCAATGAAGCTTTCTTTTTGATAGGATCAACGCAAACACGTGGTTTACCAGCATTAGAATATTTGTTATTTGACAATGCTCAACTGTCTGACCAACTGTTTAGTTTTACGGCTGCCGTATCTGGCGACAGGCGCTGTGATTACGTGGTGGGTGTGAGTGGCACACTAGAAGATATTGCCAGCGCTGTACTTAATGGTTGGTTGCCGACAGGTGGAAATTTTGTTGGTGAGTTTACGCTGGCTAGCGGCAGCTCAACGTTTGCCAGCCAATTGGATGTTATTGACGACTTGGCTAATGATTTTATCGATCAAGTTAGCGATATCGCCAATCGTAAACTCAATGGGCCTTTAGGTGCAGCGATTGGCGCAGCACAGCCGCAGGCCGCAGAGTCGTGGCGTAGTGAAAACTCCGTAGCTAATTTGATGAATAATCTAAGTGGTTTGCGCCAAATATATTCTGCTGGTAGTGGTTTCGGTTACGACGATTATCTGATCGATGTGTTGAATGCCAGTGTGCTCAATACAACCATTTTAAATCAAATAACGCTAGCGCAGAATGCAGTCACTGCACTAGTAGAGAGCAGTTCAGGGTCGGTTACTAATGCAGTGGTTAATGCGAGTGATAGAGGGCTAGTTGAAAATGTGTTAACGCAAGTAAATCAATTGGTTGCCCTATTTTCTGGTGACTTTATTGCAGTGTTGGCGGTTAATCAAAGTTTCAATGAAAGTGATGGAGATGGAAGTTAAGCTGTGTCAATTCAGGGGTTAATTCAAGGCTCTGGACGTATGAGCAACAGGCGGCGAAGAATCCTACAGGTAGGTGCCACTTCACTGTTTGGGATCCCTCTAATAGGGGCTGGATTAATTTCTTTAAATGACGGTGTGCAGAGTTTATTTCTGTCGGCTGGGGCGGATGGCGCAAACAATTATTTTTGTGCTGCATTTGACGAAAAAGGAAAATTACACTTTCGTTTGCCGGTCGATGCACGTGCTCATGGTGCAACACAATGCACAACGGGCAGTAAAGCCGTTTTGTTTTCACGGAGTCCTGACAATAAAGCCTACTTGATTGATTTAGAGAGTTCGAGAATCGTTAGTGTTGTTGAATCAAAACCAGGGCGACATTTTTTTGGTCATGGTGTTTACTCAAACGACGGTAACATCTTATTTGCTACCGAGAATGATTACGAAAAGGGGCGCGGTGTCATATCCGTACGTGATGGTCATAGTCTCGAATTATTAAACGAGTTTTCTGCTCATGGTGTGGGACCGCACGAGCTAAAAATGATGCCTGATGGCCAAACATTGGTGGTAGCGATTGGTGGCATACTGACCCACCCTGACCAGCCACGAGAAAAACTTAATATTGAAGGTATGTTGCCATCGCTAAACTATATCGATAGCCGCAATGGGGATTTATTGGGCCAATACCGCGTGAGCAATCATCAATTAAGTATTAGACACCTCGATGTGTCGCCAGACAATACGGTTGCTATCAGTATGCAATATCAAGGGCCTACTGAAAGAACACCAGCCCTGGTTGGTTTTCATCATGGCGGTAATGCGATTAAAGTAGCTAGGGCTGATGAAGAGTTGTATCGCTCACTGAATCACTATACCGGTGCAGTATGTATTGCAGCAAAAAGTAATGTGGCGGCAGTCTCTTGCCCGCGCGGAGGGCAAGTAACCTTTTGGGATACGGTCAACGCCGAATTTATCAGTACCTTACCTATCCGCGATTCAGGTGGTATCGCACTGAGTAAAGATCAGAGCCAGTTTATTATTGGCAGTGGTAGTGGAACGATTTATCGTGTCGGCACGCATAGTTTAAAAATACTAGACCATATCCGTGTCGCTCACGCGAGATGGGATAAC
>CAYURS010000066.1:0-5620 GCA_964447165.1 uncultured Thiotrichales bacterium | reverse complement strand
GACTGGGTGCCAAAGTCATGGCCAAAGCGGGTGCCAACCCTGTCTTATTATCTGGCGGTGAAATTTATACCTCACTGGAACGCGGTAATATCGATGCCACTGAATGGGTCGGGCCTTACCATGATCTGCGCCTTGGCCTGCATCGCGCAGCGGAATATTATTACTACCCTGGCTGGCATGAGCCAGGCCCGACACTTGAATTAATTATTAACAGTAGCGCCTGGCAAACGTTGCCAGAAGATTTACGGCTCATTGTCGAAAACGCGGCGGCTGCCAGCAATATCTGGATGCTGTCTGAATTCGAAGCCAAAAACCTCGCTGCACTAAAAACCTTACGTGAAGAACACAAGGTCGAAATTCTTGCCTTCCCTGATGATGTCATCACCGCACTCAAACAACTGACCGAAGAATCACTCAATGAAGAAGCAGCCAAAGACGCCACCTTTGCCAAGGTGCTCAACGCCTATCGCGTCTTTGCCAGAGACAACGCCCAATGGAGCGCCTTGTCTGAAGCCGCCTACGCCAAAGCACTAGGAAAGCTCTGAATAAGTCTGGTTGAATTTAGGCTGAGATAAAATTATTCCGATTGGCTTCGAAGTGAGCGGTAATAGTCGCTCTATTGCTACGTGCCCCCTCAAGGGAGGACAAAACCGAGCCTTGGGGTACTGCGATCTTCGAGGTGAATCGGGACGATTTTAGCCAGCATAAAACAATCATGACTTATTCAGAGCTCCTCTAGGCTAAGCCGCCTTAACACCAATAAACTATTGCGCACCAAAGCTGTGCGAAACAGGCATATGGTGAATCAAAACTGTGCATTTGTTTTTTGGCAAAAAACAATACAGACCATAATGTTGAACTTAACTCATTGTTAAATAAATAAAAAATTCTCTTGGCACATTAGCTGCTACGGAAGACATAGCTCCGTACTGTATGGCCTAGACACAAGACAGTACGCACGGGTATTGAGCTACCTATTTTTTACCTTGTTAACAGGAGATAATAATGTCCTTGACTCAAAAACTTAGCCCGCTTGCCTTAGCTACTTCGCTAGCGATTGCTGGCATGTCTGCACCTATGGTTGCTAGCGCTACGGGTGAGCTTACTGGCAACCTAGGGGTTTTCTCTAACTACGTATGGCGTGGTGCCACTCAAACTAATGGCGATTCTGCAATTCAAGGTGGCCTAGATTTCGCCGCAGGATCATTTTATGCTGGAACTTGGGTATCAAACACCGCCTATGGTTCGCCAGAAACTGATTTTTACGCTGGTATAGCAGGTGAAACTGGTGGTGGCATTGGTTGGGATGTTGGTATCATCCGTTACGCATACCTTCAAGCAGACAACCTCGACTGGACAGAGTTGTATATTTCTGGAAGTGTTGGCGGCTTTTCTCTTGCTTTAAACCATTCAACTGACGCAATCGCAACCGGCGAAGATGGCACCTACATTTCCGCAGATTATGGTTTTACTGTTGGCGAAGATGCAGAAATCGGCTTACATATTGGCAATTATAGCTTTGATAACGCTGGCGGACTTGAAGACTACACTGATTATGCTATCAGCCTAAGTAAGGGGCCTTTCAGCATCATGCTAAGCGACACCAACCTCAGCACAACCGAAGCTGCTAATAATAACTTTGAAAATGATGCAGATCCTACGATTACTGTTTCTTATGAAATCTGGTCAGGCAACATCTAGCACTGCATTAATTTCGAGTATTTAAGACCCTAATACCCCCTAGGGGTATTAGGGCTTTTGTTACTCAAAAAGTTTTCTCCCCACATAAATCTCCCCCTACAAATGTTAAAACACACTAAGCCAATATTTGCGCCTGGCTCATATCAACATCTTGCAAATCAAGTTTCGTTAAATCGACATGAAAAAACTTCGCGCCATTGAGCTTCGCGCCCTGCAACCGTGCTCCATCTAATTGGGCATAACTAAAATCCGCACCCGTCAGATCGGCTCCACGGAAATCGGTATTAACCAGTTTAGCTAAACGAAAATCTGCCTGCATAAGGCTAGCGTTCTGCAAATTAGCACCACCAAGGTTATGCTCAACTAAATTAGCCTCATTCAATTGCTGTCCACTTAAATCAGCACTAACAAGTTGCTCACAGTCAAGGCTAATCAAAGGTTGAAAACCTTTTTTATCATAAATGCATATCATGCTTAACCTGTGTTCTTATCTTTATCTAACTGAAAATCAAACCCTTCAACACCGCACTTATAAGCAGCTAGCTGACATGCCTGATAAAGCGCAGCATCCAATGGCTCTTGTTGTATGAATGCATTGATGAGTGCGGCGTTAAAGGTATCACCAGCACCCAAGGTTTCTACCACAGGCGAAACCGGGTGCGCCGGCGAATGAATGCTCTCTCCTTTATCATCAATGGCATAAGCACCCTGATCACCCCAGCAACAAACAAGATAATTCGCCTGGTAGAGCTTACGCATATCAGCAAGAAATGGCATCGGTTCATAGTAAGCACTTTGCTCGACAAAAACGCGTGAGAAAATAAGTACATCAGGGTAATTAAATAATTGTTCAATGCCGTCGCGCTGTTTTTCTACCTCTAAAGAAACAGCCATATCGGGGTGCACAGTATCGATGTATTGCAGCATCTGTTTAACTTCAGCAACATTTCTACCTTCAAAATGAATCCAATCATAGTCATTGAGTTCTAGCTTGCTAAAATGGGATGCCGAGTACTCAGATAAATCGCGCACGTGAATAATGCTACGTGAACCATTACGTTGATTACTAACTATGTACGAAGTCGGAACTTTACCCTGAGTAGCTTGATGGGCTGATGACCAATCAACTTGGTAGCGATCAAAATCATCGCATATATACCTAGCATCCGGCTCATCAGCTAATACCCCAGCCCAACTACAATCATGGTCCAACTGACTGAGCACGACCAAAGTATTTGCGGTGTTGCCACCACGACAAATACGTTGCGAAATGGCGCGCTGTTCACTGTCCTCTAACGGATAGCCATCGACACTATTAATAATGTCGATTGTGGCGTTGCCTACACCAAGAACTCTAGCCATAACTAGCGACGAATAACCATTAGCGGTATATACTTGATATTAATAATATCTAGCACTATCCAAATAACCACCATGTACAGAATATAGCGCCAAGCATCACTCAATATATTTTCAATCCAACTAATATCAGGATACCTATCAAAAAATGTCAATCCGCCAAACATCAGAATAGTCCATAAATAGGCGAAGGTTAGTACCCCCAATAAGATAGCATTGCTGCATATTATGGCACCGCACTCACTACAGCGCCGTGTCATCCAGTAACCCATCGCGTATTTATCTTTCAGCGGAATACTGTCTTTGTTACAAGACGGGCAAGTAAAATTAGCCATGCTCAAAACCTCAGGTACGCAATACGTTAATAAACTAATGGTAACTGTATCAATAAAATCATGCCAATTTACCTTTAGTCTTGTTAAAATAGCCCTATGACCAAAAAGACTACAAAAGAACTACTGTCGGCAAAGCTCACTGCCATTCTACTGTGTACCACCTTACTAACTAGCTGCGATGGTAATGCGCCATTGATGAATAGCGTGCTTGATGGTGATAGTGATGCCGTCTTGGCGCTGCTAGAGGAAGGCACTCCCGTTGACGAACACAATAAATATGGCTGGACAGCTTTAATGCATGCTGCTCGCTTGGGTAATGTCGAACTCGGTGAGTTACTCTTGGCTAATGATGCTGATGTCAATGCCCAAGACGAGACCCGCTGGACTGCATTAATGCGTGCAGTAGAAAAGGGTCATCGACCCATGGTTGAACTGCTTTTAAATGCAGGCGCTGACGTCAATGCAACCAATAAAGATTTATGGACGGCCCTGCAGTGGGCAACACTAAAAAATGAAGCCGAAATTGTCGACGTTTTGCTCGACGCTGGCGCTGACGTCGCAATCAAAAACAGCAGCGGTTGGACGGTGTGGATGATTGCTGTTAGGGAAAATAATGGCGCCGTAATTGAGAGCTTACAAAAAGCGGGTGCTAGCAAGCTGTAGAAGCCTGTCCGAGAATGGAGAACCTACTGCGGAAAAGCCATTGCAAGGTGCCCTTGAGGTATGGCCAGGTTTTTCAATTAAATTCGTTAAATATATCCAACTACGCCTCATTATAATCGAAAAATCTGGCTCAAAATAGCTCCCCCTTGCTACGGTCCCTATTCTCGGACAAGCTTCTAGCGGGATAGCAATTCATTAAGTAATAGCAATTCATAAGCGAATAACAGGGCATAGCCAACACAGGCTGTGCGCATAATATTCACTACCTTTATCCCGCCTATGACGTGAAAATTTGAGTACCGCACCAAGATAAGTATAGCCAAAGCCGTTAACGCCACCTTGAAACTAACAAAGCTCTGAATATTTTCCTTAATCAAGTAATCCATCGCCGGATTAATCTCTACCGCGCCAAGCTGTAATAACTGTAAGGTCATAAAAGCATCGGCACAACTCAACAGCAGTAGTAACGTACTCAATAGTCCGATTTCACGACGATAGACATCCACAAAATAGCCTACACGGCCGTGATGATAGCGCTCCATGGCACGTCTTGGCCGACGGCGGTGACCGTATAGCGCCTTCACATTCAAATGAAAAATCGAATGCTTAGCGCGACGATCGTAACGACGACGTCGACTGGTCTGTGTTTCTGCAATCACTTCCATCTCTATATTCATAACTATAATTAGCACTTTTTTATCAATGTAGATAATTTATTCTAGCGCATAAAGAAAACTTGTCCAGTGTCGGTTTGCTTTACAAATTGAGTAATTATCTTTTTCAGAAAACAAAAAATTTATTATAATTCAATGAGATACATGCTTGGTCTCATTATTGCTTTATAGCGGTAAAGCAGATTTAAAGGACAACGTGATGAGCAAGATACAAGATTTTAATTTTGATGAGTGGGCGCACCTTTTCGAAAAAGACCCTGAAGCATTTGAAAAAAAACGTCAAAGTGAAATCGATCAGCTCGTAGCTGGATTAAGTGATCAATCTCGTGACCGTATGAAAAAACTGCAATGGCGCATCGATAAAGAACGTGAGCGCAGTAGTAGCCCAATGGAGTCCTGTTTGCGTGTTCATAACATGATGTGGGATTCCGTGTATGGCGAGCGCGGCCTGTTGCATGGCCTGGAACTATTAATTCAAACCTGTGAAACACAGGAAGTCCATCAGAATATAGCTGAAATACTGGAGTTTAAGCGCCCGAACTAAGTTTTACGCCAGACCTTAACCAACTCAACAAAACTGTTGTAGTTGATTGAGGTTTGGTTTTTTTAGCCTAATAGCCAAATATAGAAAAAATGCTTTTATCGTTGCTGACGAGAAAATTTCTGTTAACTAAAATTACTCGATTTTAGTTAACCCCCCTCATAATCGATTCCAATATCAATTAAACCCGTTTTTTTATTGTCGTGATACCACAATAGCTCGTGTGTGATTCAATCCACAGTTTGCCTCAATATATTCATCTAACACAGCAAAATGCCGATAAACTCCATATTAGTCGATTCTTTTCGGAGCATTATCAGTACATGCCTGTCGCCAGCACCATTATT